>JALZWN010000178.1 GCA_023300235.1 Mariniblastus sp. | reverse complement strand
CTAAAGATCAGAAACCTGAGGCAGACGGAAAAGCAGATGCCAAGCCTGAGGAATCGGGCGATAAGCCGAAGGCGGAAAAGAAGGCGGAAAAGAAGGCGGTTAAAAAAACGAATAAGAAAGTAACCGTTAGAAAATTTGAACTGCCTCACGCCGAAGTCTTGATCGTCACCAGCGGGGAGCTTGCCGCGGCGTGGCAAGAGTTTGCGGATTGGAAAACCAAAACAGGCCGTCCAGCCAAAATCGTCACCACGGATGATATCGACAACGACTTCACAGGCGACGACATTCAGCAAAAGATTCGGCTGTGCTGTCTGCAGCACATCGCCGACAGTGGGACTCGGTTTGTTATTCTGGGTGGCGATTCCGATGGCGATGCAGGCCTTGTTCCCGATCGCGATACCGATCATTCAGAATGCAAGATGCTACAGTACGACAATATCCCCACCGACTTGTATTACGTTAGTGAGAAAGACTGGGATGCCAATGATGATGGAATTTATGGTTCGTTTGCGGACGACATCGACGAAGTCGTTTACACTAACCCCGATGCATGTCTTGGCCGTATTCCCGTGCGTACCGCGGCAGATGTAAAGGCCTACACTGATAAAGTCATTGCGTACGAATCAAAGTATCCAGTTGGTCAATTTGCCAATCGCATGGTTTACACGTGTGCTGAAGAAATGGCCTATCTCAAACTCGGCACCAGCACGAAGCAGATCGGCGAACAGTGGCCAACGGGAATGGTTTCGAAATTCTACAACGATGAAACGCCTTGGGACGATCAAGCCAAAGGTGACTACGATCTGACACCAGACAATTGGGCGAAAATGATCAACCAGCGTGGCGCTGCCAAGATTCACATGCATGGTCATGGTCTGTTGCCCGTGTGGATTTTGGAAAACAACACGATGCTTAGTAGGTCGACCGTATCAAAATTGAAAAACAAGAACGCCTATCCAATTATCACGACTGTGTCTTGCCTGACTGGTCAATACGACGACCGCAATGACCCAAGTGTTTCCGAGTCGATGATCCGTCAGCCCAACGGTGGTGCGATTGCCGTATTGGCTCCGTCGAGAGAAGGGGTTCCGTTCATGTTGGATCCGCGGAAAGATTTCCCTTTGATGGTGACCGAGGGGAAGATGGACGGGACGACGACGGCTTACACCAAGTTTTGGATCAGTGCTCTTAAAGACCGAATGACCATCGGCGAAGCGTTTAAGCAAGTAAAAATGGACATGGCGTCGATGGCCCGGGGGAACGACGGCTATCACTTGTTGCAATGCGAACTAAACCTACTGGGCGACCCGACACTTGATCCTCGACCTGAACCGCCGAGCCATTTCAATGGGCGATTGGTGGTTCACGAAGGCAAGATTACAGCGTTTGGTTTTAAAGGGGCGACGTTATGCGTTTGGAATGGAGCCGATCATTACGAAGTCGTGAAAGCCAAAAGTAATATTACTTCGTTCGACGTGAAGAAAGAATCTGGTCCGTATTCGGTTTCCGCGTTCGGGCCGGGGTTCAACACTTGGGTCGAAGAGGGTGTTGAGGGTAAGTGATTTGAGTGAAGCTTGAGTGTGCTAAGGCCTTGAGTGTGCTAAGGCCATGGTGACTCGGTTTTGTAAATTATGAGGTCCTGCAAGTGGTAGCCCGACGCGTGAGCGAGGCCCCCCCCCGTGAAATCCTCGCTGACGCGTCGGGCTCCCATTTGGGCTCGCTGATTCAAAAACTGATTCGCCTTGGGGCGACGATGGCGTTATCCGTGCCGTCCAATCGTCCGGCGAGAAGTCGATCGAACCGTTCTTCGATCCTGCTACTGCCAATTCAGCAGCACCAGCGCCACGACGGAGATGGCGATGCCAATGTAGGCTTGTCGCTGAAGTTTTTCGCCGAGCATCAGGGTGGCCACGGCGGTCGTGAAGACGATCCCGCCGGCGCTGCTGAGCGGGAACGCGATGTAGCCGGGGATGAAGTCGAGCGACTTGAGGATGAAATACGTTTGCAGTCCGTTGGAGAGTCCCATGACGATTCCGACGACCCATTCCATTTTTAAGATCGGACGATGCCGGTAGACCAGCAAGATTAACGAAGGGATGCCGGCTGCCGTAAATGCCGCTAGCAAAAAAGTTGGCTTTTGGTCGATGCCGCTTTCGTACTTGAACGCCTCTTGCGCGATCCGGCTGAATCCGCACAGCAAAAAGAAGACGAATAATATCAGCAGCGGTTTCCAGTTGTGGTCGGTTGAATGATTTTCTGTTGCGGCGGATTCTGCAGTTTTGGGTTTCACCGCGATCAACAGCAAGCTGAGCAATGCCAAGGCAATTCCTGTGATTTGAATTAGGTTGGGCGTCGAGTCCCAGACGAACGTTGCGACGATGATCGGCAGCAGCAGCGAGAGCGAGCTGACTACCGAGGTGGCGGAGACGCCGACGACTCGAACACAATAGGTCACAAAGAAGAACGCGATAAAGTAAATCAGTCCCATCGATCCACCGGTTACCATCGCCATGGTGTCGCCGGTTTGCTGAGCACCGGTGAAATACAATGGCGCGGTCGAAAACGCCGCAACCAAATAGTTGATCGCACCGATGGTGATGATGTCCTCGGTGCCTCGGTTGTACACCCATTTGATGCAAAGACTGAAGACGGAAGAAAAAACAACGAACAGAAGAAGGTAGATCAAGCGTTTGCTTTAAGACGGGGGGGCGATCTTTGAGGAGCCTTCTAATCTACACTAATGGAGGCACTTCTCGCAGATCACCAGTCAGGGCGTTGTTGAAGTTAGGAACTGTCCCGGAATAAGTTCCGCTTTTCCTAGCCCGAGTTGCGTAAGCGAGGGATCATTTTGTCCCGCTAAACCCCTCGCTTACGCATTCGGGTTAGGGTTTTTGCTCATTTGCAATCGGGAACTTATTTCGTGGCTGATCATAAGTGCTTATCCCAGCGCTTCGCGACAAAGGTGGAAATGCGTCGCGGACAAAAAGGATGTAAGATAAGTGATTGGGGATGTCTGACGGTTCGAGATTTTACGGGCTGTTTTTACGAGCTGTAACAAAACTTCGAAGGAACTGCTTTGGCGATGATTGCGATATTGATTATTTTCGTCGTTGGCGGTGGGCTGAGTGTTCTGTCGTGCGCTGGTTTGTTGAAGCTGGCTTACGTGATTTGCGATGGGCGGTTTGCGAGCAAGCGAGACGAGTTGGCTCCGGTCGAAAGCGTGCAGAATCGGGCGGCGGAGGAAAGGCTCGATGAGAATCCATACGCGTCGCCCAGGCCTTACGCTAGTTTGCAAGAACAGCAAGTTGGTAAGCGGGGCGGGTGAGCTGCCAATTTTTCATTTGCAGATGCCTGTGGCGTGTCGTTTTTCTTGATGTTGTTGCGGAGTGTCATGCAAGTTCTGTTTGGAACGCTTTTTGGATTTGGAAGTATGAGTATTTCGGCGAACGGTTCCATGTCCACATCGTATCAATCGTTTTTATTGATTGGGGCGTTGGCCGTTCATTTTTTGGCGGCTTGTGGATTGCTGCAGTTGTTTGCTCGGGTCGATCTCGCGAAAGCGACGTGGCTTTCGGTGGTTTTTCACGTCCTGTTGGCGGTATTGGTGGTTGGTCTGCTCTGCTGAAGAGTGCGTTTCGTTAGTTCGTTGACGCGAGTTATAAAATCGAAGCGTTTGGACCGGGCCTCGCTGTCTTGCCTAGGCCTCCTGTCTTGCGGTGGTGACGTTGTGCTGGATTGCTAAAAATCCGCGTTCCGTTAGTTGGGCGATTTTTTTAGAATGTCGGATCGGGTTGCGAGGAAAAGCGTTCTGTCGCGGAGCGAAAAGCGACGACGATCGATTTTCAAATCAAACTTAAACTAACCAACGCCAAGGACGGTGATGTTGTGCAAGATCCGTTTGCAGACAAATCCAATCAGAATTATCACCGTGAGATCCAAATGTGGATGGCGGTGTTGATGTGCTTGTTGGTTGCGTTTCTTTATTTGGCGATCAAACGAATGACCGGTTCACATGAAGAGTTTCCGGATCACATTTTGCAATCCAGCGTCGCGCAGGTGACTCCGCCAATCGGCTACGACGCGGCGCAGGCGTTGCCGCCGAAGCCGCTGCTGTCCAGCGTCCCGCCGATTAAGAAGGCGGCGTTTCCGGTCAATCGAAGTCTGTCGTCGCCAAACCTAACGACGAAAACCAACCCAAGTTCGAAACCCGGTTTTGAATTTCCGGTTCGACCGTTACCGGCGAATCGTTTCGCTGCGATTCCAGCCAAGCCGTTTGAACCAAGCCAACCAAACGAATCAGCCAAGCCAGCCACGCCGGCAAAAATGGTTGGCTTCAGTAAGCCGCCCGAGCGGAGTGCGTTCCCGGATCCAAGTTTTGTCCAACATAGTTTTGTCGCACCGAGAAAAGTAGAATCCGTCGCCGCCGACGCGGAAGCGATTGGAAGGCGTCGAGCCAAGCAGTTGGCGGAGATAACGAGTGGTTTGCCGGAACGACTTAACCGGCTTCAATCTTCGGTTAAGCAAGCGACGGTCGTGTTGCCATTGGCGACGGAGGCAGAGGCAGAGGCGGAAAAGAACTCGCCGAAGTTCGCGGCGAACAGCTTTGTTCCGATGTCGCCGCTCAAAGCCGCTGTTGAGTCGCCACGCAGTCCAGTAGGACAGTTGCCGAAGGTGTTGGCGAGCCAAGCAACGTTTGAGGCAGTGAAGCCGATTCAGCCTGCGGTAGAGAATACGTTTACGATCAATCCAATCGATGACTCCCCTGCCCTGGTTGCTGTGCGAAACGCGGTCGAAGAAAACCCCGTTTTAGAATTGCCAAATGAATCGCAAAATGAATCGCAAAAAGAACCGCAAAACGGAAATGGCTTTTTGCCGGTCCAATCTTTGCCGGTCCAATCTTTGCGGCAGATTGTGGAGCCTGAAGTATCGGAGTTTGTTTTTGACGCTGTGCGGATTCCGAAGGTGCTACAACGACAGACGAAACCAATGGAGCTCGCGAAACTAAGCAAGACGATTCCAAGCCCGGATTTGGATTTGAAGCAGCATGTAGTCCAAGCCGGCGATAGTTTCTTCACCATCGCTCAACAGCACTACGGTGACGCTCAATGGTTTCGGGCGTTGCGTTTGGCTAATCAAGCGATTGTCAGTGGCGGTGAATTGCCAGTCGGGGCGACGTTGTCCATTCCGACGACCGTGCAGCTTGCCGAGCAGTTTCCAGCGTATGCGGTGCAAGCCGTGGGCGATCAGCCGACCGAGGCTCAAGAGCGGATTTATGTGACTCAAGCTGGAGATACGTTGTTCGATATTGCTCGACGAAAAACCGGGCAAGGCTCGCGTTTTTCTGAGATAATCCGCACGAATGATTTTCGGCTGCCGAAAGAAATTCGAGCTTCTGACCAACTTCCTGAGGGCCTCCGCTTGGTCTTGCCGAAAACTACGCTACAATAGGTGGACAAAGGTTTACCGGTGCATCGGTGGGCAAGTTTACTTGTAGTCTGCTTGCTGTTTGAGGTGAGTTTTGTTCGTTTGTGCTGGAAATGTCAAACTTCGTACTTGCAAAAATTGTTAGTGGCGGCCAAACGGGCGTCGATCAAGCCGCATTGGAGGCGGCGATTGCGATGGGCGTTGACCATGGTGGTTGGTGCCCGGCCGGTCGGAGGTCTGAGCGAGGCCGGATCCCAGCCCGCTTTCAGTTGGAGGAAACTCGCGAGCGGAATTACATGGTCCGCACCGAAAAGAATGTCGTTGATTCGGATGCGACATTGATTTTGTTCCGCGACCAGGTCTCTGGGGGAACGCTACTGACCGAACGGTTGACTCTCAAGCACGAACGCCCAGTGCTTTGCGTGGACCTGAATATTGAGAATGCGTTTGAGGAATCGATTGATCGTATGAAAGATTGGTTGCAACGGTTTGAAATCAAAACTCTCAACGTGGCAGGTCCCAGAGAATCCGGCGCCCGGGGGATTCAAGCTCAAGCCGAAGGTTTTCTCACCCGAATGCTAACCGACGTAGGCTCGGCCTCGCGCTGAGGCTATCGCCCGTGGTTTCTTTTCTGGCGAGCTGAGAGCATTGGAATCCAAAAGAAACCTCCCTTGCTTGAACCGCTTGATCAGGAACCGCTTGATCAAAACTTGATCTGAAGAACGAGTAAACTCGCTGTAGCTCACAACGATGGTAGAAACGGCAGCTGAGTTCACGAGTGTGTTTCTGTGGAACGCTTCAGCGGTGAAGTAGCCGGCAGGTTGATGTTGCTGCACAGATTGAAAACGGAGACTAAGCGGAGACGGAGCGGAGTCTGTTTAGGTATCGAACCGCCCTTACTTGAGAGACGCTTACTCGAGACACCACTACTGTGCGCAGCTTTTTATGAATGTGAATTTGGCAAGATTTGTCGGTTTGGCAAGGTAGTTGCTAGGACAAAATGTCTTAGTGGCAATTATTTTGACCCAGAAAAACATAAACGGGCTGTTAGGGGGCTTAAGGCTCGCGTTAGGCGAATTCGCGTTTGCATTTGTTCAAGTTCTCTGTTTCAATATGCGACGAACTTAGATTCAGTCAGAGATTACTGCTTAAAAAGGATTAGCGATTGAGCCAGTTTAGTCAAGAAAATCAGTCTACCCTCTACGACCCGTCTTTCGAACACGACAGTTGCGGCGTGGGCTTTGTTGCCAATATTAACGGCATTCCCTCACATCAAACTGTGGCAGATGCCTGTTTGATCCTGTCGCGGATGGAGCATCGTGGCGGTTGCGGCTGCGAGCCTGAAACAGGCGACGGTGCAGGTATTTTGACTGGCATTCCCGAGGAGTTCGTCAAACATTTAGCCAAGGAAGTTGGTTTTTCCGCCGACCACGATTTCATTGCCGCCGGAAATGTCTTCTTGCCTAACGAAGAAGCCGAGCGCGAGAAGTGCAAGAACTTGTTCGCTCAGAACGTCAATCGCTTCGGCCAAAAGTTGCTTGCATGGCGTGAGGTTCCGATCGACCCCGATCGCGCGGGTATCGGAAAAACCGCGCGTCGCGGGATGCCCGTGATCGCTCAAGTTTTCGTTGGATCTGAAAAAGGCCTCACGCAAGCCGCGTTCGAGCGTCGCTTGTTTATGATTCGCAAGAAAACGAGTCACGCGGTCAACAAGTCCGAGCAAATCACGTCAGACAAGTTTTACGTTTGTTCGCTGTCGTCTCAAGTGATCGTATATAAAGGCATGTTGTCGACGGCACAGCTGCCTGAGTTCTACTCGGATTTGCGAAACCCGTTGTACGCGAGCCACTTGGCGATGGTGCACTCTCGCTTTTCAACCAACACGCTACCAAGTTGGTCACGAGCCCAGCCGTTGCGGTGGTGTGCTCACAACGGAGAGATCAACACGTTGCGAGGTAACCGTAACTGGATCACTGCGCGTCAAGGTTTGATGGACACCGACAATCTTGGCGATGAACTGCGTCACGTGATGCCGGTGATCGAGCCGAATTGTAGTGACTCGGGTGAGTTCGATAACGCGATGGAAATGCTGATGATGTCTGGCCGCGAGTTGCCAGAAGTCGTCATGATGATGATTCCTGAAGCGTGGCAAAAGCACAATGCAATGGACGCCTCCAAGCGTGCGTTCTACGAATACCACTCTTGTCTGCAAGAGCCTTGGGACGGCCCGGCGTCGATTTCGTTCACTGACGGCAAGATGATCGGTGCGGTTCTGGACCGAAACGGTTTGCGTCCAAGTCGCTACTACGTGACTAATGATGACCGTGTGATCATGGCCAGTGAGGTTGGCGTGTTGGAAATCGATCCAGCGATCGTGATCAAAAAAGGTCGTTTGGAACCAGGCAAAATGTTTGTTGTCGATTTCGAAAACAAACGAATCGTTGCCGACCAAGAACTTAAAGAAACCATCTCCGGTCGGAACCCTTACGAGAAATGGCTCGAAGACAACCGCATCACGTTCGATCGTTTGCCGGTTGGTAAAAAGCCTGCTTATTACAGCGAAGCCGATCGGATCTCGCGTCTGCGTGCTTTTGGTTATACCAACGAGACCATGGAGTTCATGCTCTTGCCGTTGTTGAAGGTCAAAAAAGACCCGATCCTTTCGATGGGTAACGACGCGGCTTTGGCTTGTTTGAGCGACCAGCCGCGGTTGTTGTACGACTACTTTAGCCAGTTGTTTGCTCAGGTTACCAACCCGCCGATCGATTCGATTCGCGAAGAGATCGTGATGTCGATGGCGACGTACATCGGTCCAGAAGGCAACCTTTTGGAAACCACCGACAAGCAATGTGCTCGGTTGTTTGCAGAGACTCCGATTTTGAATAGCGATCAAATGGCCGCCATTCATGGTTTGGCTCATCGCGGTTGGAAGTCGACCAAAATCGACATGACGTTCAAAAAAGCCGACGGCGAAGAAGGGTTCATGGATGCGCTTGATCGCATGTGTGCCGAAGCCGAAGAAGCGATCGAGGAAGGTTGCTCGTTGGTCACGTTGACTGACCGCAGCGTCAATGAAAGCAACGTGCCGATCAGTGCCTTGTTGGCGGTGTCGACCGTTCACCATCACTTGGTTCAGAAAGAACTTCGTACTCGCATCGGTATCGTCGTCGAAACCGGCGAAGCCCGCGAAGTGCATCACCATTGCCTGTTGACGGGATTCGGTGCGGACGCGATTCATCCGTACTTGGCCTTGGAGACGTTGATCGAGCATCATCGTCAAGATCCAGATTCGGAAATGACCGCCGAAGATTGCTTGGACGCTTACCAGACTGGCGTCAAAAAAGGCATGTTGAAGGTGCTGGCCAAAATGGGCATCTCGACGCTGGCCAGTTACAAAGGTGCTCGCATCTTTGAAGCCATCGGTATCAACAGCGATGTGATCGAAAAGTCGTTCCCAGGCACAGCGAGTCGCATCGAAGGTGTTGGCTTTGACGTGTTGGCAGCTGAGGCGATTCGCCGTCATGAGCTTGGCTTTACGGTCAAAGAAAACGGCGGCGACGCGGTCCAGCGTTTGGACACTGCCGGTTCGGTTCACTGGCGACACGGCGGCGAAAAGCACGCTTGGAACCCGCTGAACATCGCGAACATCCAGCATGCGGCTCGTCAAAACGATCCCGACGCCTACAACCGTTTTAAAGACGCCATCAATCAGCAAACCGCTCGCGAGTGTCACTTGCGTGGTTTGTTGAAGTTCCGTTCGCGAACTGCCGTTCCGTTACAACATGTTGAACCGGCCAAAGAAATCGTGAAGCGTTTTTGCACCGGTGCGATGAGCTATGGTTCGATCTCGGCGGAAGCTCACGAGACGTTGGCGATTGCGATGAACCGTTTGGGCGGCAAGAGCAACACCGGCGAAGGCGGCGAAGATGCTCGACGCTTCACTCCCGAAGATAACGGTGACAGTCGTCGTTCGTCGATCAAGCAAGTTGCGTCTGGTCGTTTCGGCGTGAACATATTTTACTTGTCCAACGCGGATGAGATTCAGATCAAAATGGCTCAAGGGGCCAAGCCGGGTGAAGGTGGCGAACTGCCAGGTCACAAGGTCAACGATACCATCGCGGCAACGCGTGGTTCGACCCCAGGCGTGACGTTGATCAGTCCTCCGCCGCACCACGATATCTACTCGATCGAAGATTTGGCTCAGCTGATTTTTGATTTGAAGAACGCAAACCCGACAGCTCGAATCAGTGTGAAGCTGGTTTCTGAAGTCGGCGTGGGTACGATCGCGGCGGGTGTTGCGAAGGCGTTTGCTGATAACATTTTGATCTCGGGTACCGGTGGCGGTACTGGAGCGTCGCCGCTGACGAGTATCAAGCACGCGGGCATGCCGTGGGAGCTTGGGATCGCAGAGACGCATCAGACGTTGGTTATGAACGATTTGCGTAGCCGAGTCCGGTTGCAGACCGATGGTCAGTTAAAGACGGGTCGCGATGTGGTGATTGCGACGTTGCTGGGGGCTGAAGAATACGGCTTCGCAACGGCTCCGCTGATCACGATGGGTTGTATCATGATGCGTAAGTGTCACTTGAATACTTGCCCGGTCGGAATCGCGACGCAAGATCCTGAGCTTCGTAAGAAGTTCGATTCGTCTCCGGAACACGTCGTGAACTACCTGTTCATGGTCGCCGAAGAGGCTCGTGAGATCATGGCGGAGCTTGGTTTCCGTAGCATCGACGAAATGGTCGGACGCGTTGACGCGTTGGACGTTGACGATGCGATCGATCACTGGAAAGCCAAGGGCTTGGACTTGTCCAGGATGTTGGCTCCTGCTGTCGGCCAAAATGCCGGCGAGCCAATGTATTGCACTCGCGATCAAGACAATAACCTTGACGGCGTGCTCGACTGGAGTTTGCTTGAGCAATCCAAAGACGCTATCGAAAACGGAACTCCTGTCAAAATCGAATCACCGATCGGCAACACGGACCGAACTTGCGGCGCAATCTTGAGCCACCACGTGGTGAAGGCGCTTGGAGCCAAAGGTTTGCCGGACGACACGATCGACATCGCCTTGACCGGTTCGGCCGGCCAAAGCTTGGGTGCGTTCTTGGCTCCGGGGGTCACGTTGACCGTCACCGGTGATGCAAACGATTACGTCGGCAAAGGCCTTTCGGGCGGTAAAGTGATTGTGAGGCCGCCGGCTGAATCAACATTCGCCGCTGAAGAAAACGTCCTGATCGGTAACGTTGCTCTTTACGGAGCCACCGCAGGCAAAGCGTTCTTCCGCGGTGTTGCGGCCGAGCGTTTTGCGGTGCGGAACTCGGGCGCCGAAACGGTTGTCGAAGGCGTTGGCGATCACGGTTGCGAATACATGACCGGTGGTCGAGCGGTAATTTTGGGCGAGACGGGGCGTAACTTTGCGGCTGGTATGTCCGGCGGTATCGCTTACATCTTTGACCCGGAAGAGCGATTCATCGGGAACGTGAATTTGGAGTTGGTCGAGGTCGATCAAATCAAGGACGCGGCTGACAAAGACGAGCTGAAGACGTTGATCGAAGCTCATGCGAAGCTAACCGGGTCAGTGGTTGGACAAAGGATTTTGGACAACTGGGATGACCAAGTGAAGCTGTTCAAGAAAGTCATTCCGACGATGTTCCGCTTGGCGATGGAGCGACGGGCTGCCGAAGCGAACCAGCCGGCGACGACGACCTAAGCCAGCGACGATCACTGGCCTGTTGAGGTCCGCGGCGGCTCGCGTCGTCAGGATTTGAACAGGCGGGGTGGTCAACCGAGACCGTCAGATTTTTTACAAACACACTGGATTGTCTTGTTCCCAAGCTTAGCCAGCGTCGTCCAAGACAAAGGATGGCAACGAACGCCGAAACCCCTTTCGGAGTTTGACACGGGAATCAGCAAACGAGAATCAAGGAAATAAGATGGGTAAGCCCACCGGATTTATGGAGTTCGAACGCGTCAACACGGGCAACCGGGCGCCAGCGAAACGAGTTGGAGACTGGAACGAATTCCTCGTCCAGATCAATGACGACAATTTGAAAGACCAAGGTGCGCGTTGCATGAACTGCGGCGTTCCGTTCTGCCACACTGGCCAGAACATCGGTCGGATGACTGCGGGTTGTCCCGTGAACAACTTGATTCCAGAATGGAATCACTTGATCTACGAAGGCAAGTGGAAGGAAGCGATCGAGCGATTGCATTCGACCAACAACTTTCCAGAGTTCACCGGTCGCGTCTGCCCTGCCCCGTGCGAAGGCTCGTGCGTGTTGGGGATCAACGAAGACCCGGTCACGATTAAAAGCATTGAGCGTAGCATCGTCGACCGCGCGTTCGACGAAGGCTGGGTGACGGCTCGGATTCCACTGCAGCGAACCGGCAAAACCGTCGCCATCATTGGCTCGGGCCCTGCGGGGTTGGCGTGTGCGGATATGCTGAATCAAAAAGGCCATCAGGTCACCGTTTTCGAACGCGACGATCGTATCGGTGGTTTGCTGATGTACGGCATCCCGAACATGAAGCTCGACAAAAAAATCGTCGACCGTCGTTTAGAGTTGCTCAAGCAAGAAGGCATCATGTTCAAGACCAGCGTCAACGTTGGTCGTGACATTACGGCCGAACAGATCAAAAAAGACTTTGATTCGGTTGTCGTTTGTGTCGGAGCGACGGTTCCGCGAGATTTGAAGATCCCAGGTCGTTCGGCCAAGGGCGTTCACTTTGCGATGGATTACTTGCGCGGGGCGACGTCGTCGTTGCTGAGCGAAAACGAATTCGAGATCGATGCGAAAGGCAAGAACGTCGTCGTCATCGGTGGCGGTGATACAGGAAACGACTGCATCGGCACCGCGATCCGACAGGGTTGCAAGGGCGTGACGAATCTCGAGATCGTAACTCAGCCGCCCGAAGGCCGAGCTGCATCGAACCCATGGCCGCAGTGGCCGTTAATTTATCGCACCGACTATGGGCACGCGGAAGCGGCTGCGAAGTTCGGCGATGACCCGCGGACGTTTGCGGTTGAAACGGTCGAGTTCATTGGCGATGCGGATTGGAATTTGACCGGTTTAAAGACGATCGAAGTCGATTGGTCGAAGCCGCGTCCGGGGTCTGCTCCGTTTTCACAACTTGAGGGCACGGAAAAGGTTCTTGAAGCGGACTTAGTGTTCTTGGCGTTGGGCTTCTTGGGTCCAGGTCCGGATTTTGTGGAAGCCTTTGGCCTGCAGACAGACCAGCGTTCTAACATTTCGGCGAACATGACCGACTTCGAAACCAGCGTGCCGGGCGTGTTTGCTGCGGGCGACTGCCGCCGAGGTCAATCGTTGATCGTTTGGGCGATCCGCGAAGGCCGCGACGCCGCCGAAGTCTGCCACGATTACCTAATGGCAGTTGATGCATAGGGCGAGCTGACACTTAAGGCGAGTTTTTAAGCTTCGCGACGACGCAAAAAATGCGTCGTTTGAAGATGCGGCTGGGGTAAGCTTTCAGGGTTCTGTTCACCGACCACCTCTTGCGTGGTGCGTGGTGCGTGGTGCATGGGGTTGGATGGCCTGAAAACCGAGGGTTAGGTCCGGTTTTTTGATGAGATTGGCTTTAACTCGCCAAAGTTTCATTTTCTTGCAAGAATTCGAACGGTTTGTGAAACTAAAGAGTATCAAAGCGTCTTTTATTGGCGTCTTTGAAATGTGTTTATCGCTCAATAGTTTCAGGAGTTCCTCGAATGCGTTGTTTAATACTTTCTGTTTTTACTTTGTTTGTCAGTCTTTCGGCAACGGTTCAGGCCCAAGTTATCTTCACCGAGATTGATTTGGCTAACGATCGAATCGAAATTGTTAACGCTGGTGAATCAATGGAGGATATGTCAGGCTGGTGGGTCTGCAACCGGTTCAATGGTAGCCCGTTTTATTTGACGCTCGCTAGCCAAGCCACGATTGATACTCAGTTGAGCACCGCAGGTGCGACGTTGGCTAGTTTTCTGCCGGGTGATATTCTGGTACTGGACATTGCTGATGCGGACTTCCTGCCCGACGATCAAGGCGAGTTTTCGTTGTACAGCACGAACTCGTTTGGCAGTTCAGCCGCCATTGAAACTTACGTTGCATGGGGTGCCAATGTGGGCGTTCGCGATACCGTTGCCAATGGAGCAGGCATCTGGACGACAAACGACTTTATTGACATCGCTGAAATGGGTGTCAATGAAACGATTCAGTTGACGATCGGAGAGGACAGTGTCGAGTCCACCGATTTTGAATTCGGCAGCTCAACTTTTGGATCCTTTGGCGCTGATGAAGTGCTGCTTGGCGATGTGAATTTGAGCGGCGAGGTAGACTTCTTGGATATCTCTCCATTCATCGGGTTGTTGTCTTCTGGTGAGTTTCAAGTCGAAGCCGATATCGATCAAAATCAAAGCGTAGACTTCTTGGACATCTCGCCGTTCATTGGGATTTTGAGCGGTTCGTAGGGTTGTTGATCGCGAAAAACGAAAGCGCTTGGGCGGGATTGTCGTAGAGCGTGTTGGGATTGTGAACCGTGACGAAAGTCGGCCAGCGTTCAAAAGACCGATGTTTCAGCGTTAGGCTGAAACGTATTGGGGAGCGACAGCGATCCCAATAAGGCCAAGGGCCAGGCAGTTTCTCTAGCCCAGCCGAAGGAACCAAAGTTTCCGCAGGGCTGGGAAACGCGAATTTACGAATTCGGTAGGGCCAACGGCCCGGCAGTTTATTCCCGCATTTACGGCTTGTTATCTGTGGTCGCAGTTCTTGTTTGAAACTTCCGGGCCGTTGGCCCTAGAGCGTTAATGTTATCGTTTACCCAGCCATTCTGACTGGGCTATAGAAACTGCTGGGCCCTTGGCCCGAATCGCAGGCCAATGGCCTGCGTGTTGTAGGAACTCGAACTACGTGGCAAGTCAAATGTCGCGAATCGATTTGGCAATTTCCAAACGAAAATTCGACGCTTCAACGTCAACGTTAGGCCGAAATGTACTGGAGAGCGATAGCGAGTCCAATAAGGCCAAGGGCCTGGCAGTTTCTCTAGCCCAGCCGAAGGAACCAAAGGTTCCGCAGGGCTGGGTGACGCGAATTTA
>JALZWN010000177.1 GCA_023300235.1 Mariniblastus sp. | reverse complement strand
CGATCATCATCCTGACCGGAGGCGTCACTGCTGCCAACGTTGGGATTCCAATCATGGTTGCAATTAGGGCAAACCAGCACGATGCCGTCTTGGTAGGCATATTCTGATTGACATTCAGGACAGGGAGGAAATTCGCTAGAGAATGATGCGTTGGCCAAAAAGTTAACCATGCCATCGGCATTCACATCCGCTTCACCTCGATAGGCACCACTGGAACGAACCACACTGAAAGGCATAACATCTAAAAAGTCGAAATTGCCGCTCAGGCCACCTCTTGAGCCGCTTCCAATTACAGTCGACAACTCGTACGTCTCGCTTTGGCCAATGCAGTCTCAGAACGAGCCACCGCTCGGACACCTCACGTTACCTGCTAGCGTTAAAGTTGAACCGCAGGCAACTTAATTGAAAGAAAAACAAACAACACTTGATAAGAACTGGTTCTTTTTTCGGTATTTCATTTGAAAGCACGCATTTGGCCCCCCACTTGCTGCAAGTACCGTTCCCCCTCAGGTCGAACTCTCGCCTTGAAGTACTCATTGCAACCATGGAAGACATCCAATGTTAGTATTGTCGCGCAAAGTAAACGAAACCATTGAACTGCCCGAACTCGGCATCACCATCGAGGTCGCCAAAATTAAAGGCGGCTGCGTTCGCATAGGCATCAAGGCACCCGAGTCATTCCGCATCCTCCGCGGCGAATTAGTCGAGACCGTCACCGACTTCGAAGACATGGCTCCTGCCAAAGTTTCACCAGAGCGCCGCGAGTGCGTTTCGATTTAAACCACACAGTCTTTTAATCAGACGGTGCGATCAGTTTCTGGGCCAAAGCCTCAAAGGTCGGCTCTGAAATCTCTGGCTTGGGACCAGTTGGATACAACTGGGCGCCCGGACGATCTATGAACGCACCCCGCATTCCCGCCCAGATCGCTCCTGCGATGTCCCTGCCATAGGCCGCTACTAACTTGCAATCACCAACACCCTGCCCCATTCCCCCAACCGCCCATCGGTAAACATGTGAGTGTGGCTTGTAGATGCCGATTTCTTCTACGCTCAGTCGAGCCGTCAAATACTTATCCAAGCCGGATTTCTGCATCTGCTGCTCCACGCCTTGATTCGACGAATTCGTTAACGTGA
The DNA here is from genome assembly GCA_023300235.1 of Mariniblastus sp. Taxonomy (GTDB): domain Bacteria; phylum Planctomycetota; class Planctomycetia; order Pirellulales; family Pirellulaceae; genus Mariniblastus. The sequence continues at coordinate 11,120 of JALZWN010000177.1, read as the reverse complement.
CCAGCTTAAATCCCGCTTGCGATACCTTTTCCAAGGCCGGTTCAACATCCGGGGTGCCTGCAGCGACCGAATCGGTTCGATCGCCTTGGCAGCATCCTCACCCCATAGTTCGATATCGTTTTTTCTAGCGACCATCTGCAGAGCTGTTGCCCCGATGGCCGTGAAGTGCTCAAAACGATCGGCGACCGTCGCAACCCAGGAGCTCCTTCAACCTCTCAGTCCTTTACATTGAAGATTCAAACGTTTACTTGGTTATTAAATTGCCCAGGGAACAAAGCCAATAAACGGGGTGACCTTATTTACTAAGCGAACGAACTGCATCCACTACTTCGCTAGGCTCGGCTCGTTTTTTGTAATCCGCATCTAAGAATGCGTAAGTGATTTCACCCGAGGTATTGATCACGTAAGTTGCTGCCAGCGGCAGTTGCATTGCATCACTACCGTTGTAAGAAGGCAGCTTCAGCTTGTCTCGGTAAATTGGCACAATCGGCTCGGGCAAATCGAACATGATTCCGTACTCTTGTGCGAGTTCGTTATTTCGGTCGTGCAAAGCGACCATGTCGATACCGGCATTAGCAGCTGTTTCTTTCGCCTTTTCTGGCAATTCGGGCGCCAGTACTACCAGACGAGCACCTGCATCTTCGATTTGATCGAGGCTCTGCTGCATAGCTCTCAGCTGGATGTTGCAGTACGGACACCAGCCACCTCGATACCACATCAAGATGACGGGACCATCCTTCCAGAGATCACTCAGAAGAACCGTTTCCCCATCCCAGCCAATCAACTCTCCATCAACCGCGGCGTCGCCGACTTGCTTAGCCGATTCCTCGATGCCTGAATTGCGAACGATATCGATACCAGCCTGGAATTTACTTCTGATCGCCTCAGGGAATTTGGCCGCGCTGGCGGCTACTTGCCCCTCAAGTTGCTTTGAGAGTGCCGTTGGGGTCGCCGTTGATTCGCACGAAGCACACGACCTGCAAGAACTGCATGCCTCACACTCGGTGCACGTTTCCTCAACGGCTGGAGGATCGACTGCAGTTAGACCGGGCGTTCCGCATCCAACAAGGGTCGCGGCATATGTCCCAGCAACAGCAGACAATGACAACAAAGTGGTTTTCGAAAACTTTTCCACGGCTAAAATCCCTCTGAAAGCGTTAATTTTGATTTGTTCGACGATGAACGATTGTTCTCTCTTTGACCTTGAATACCGGAGCCAAGTTCATAGCTTACAGGCTTTGCTGATTTTTTTATTTTCGGAATCTCATGGGTTAGCTGTAAGGCAACTCAACCGCCTAGGTATCCACCTAGAGACATCAGCATGATGTGAATAAGATGAACACTACTGGAATTCACAGGAATAACAGCGACTGAGCTGTCAGCCAAACCTGTTAACCCGTCTCCCTAATCCTGCAGAAATCGAAGCGTGTCTGATCCAAACCCAACTCGCGCCACACTGGTATATCGATTGAGGGACCACGCCGACAACGATGCGTGGAATCAATTCCTGGACCTGTACGGTCAAACGATATTCCAGTTTGTGCGAAGTCGTGGTCTACAAGATGCTGACGCTGCCGACTTGGTGCAAGAAGTCTTTCGCCGGGTTGGAAACGCAATCGGACGCTTGGAGTACGAGAAAGCAAAAGGCGGCTTCCGGGCTTGGTTGTTCACGATCACTCGAAATTGCCTGAACACGCATTACGACAAGAACAAGCGAGTCATACCCACGCTAAACGACTCTAGCCTAGGTGGCGGCTTTGGCAACATCGCTAGCACCGGCGACGGTTTAGACGAGCGTTGGGAAAAAGAATTCCAAAAGCAGATCATGCTTCAGGCAATCGAAATCATTAAACCCGCTACCGAGCAAAATACTTGGGCGGCCTTTGAGATGACGGCGATGCAGAATGTAAGTGCTGATGACGCTGGACAAACCCTGGGGATGTCCCGAGGCGCGGTGTACGTTGCTCGTAGTCGAGTGACCAGTAAGTTGCGAGATGAAGTCAAACGTTTGATGGATAGAGAAGTATGAACAACTGCCCCGACAAATCGCAACTGAACGGACTTCTTTCCGGATCTTTGACTGAAGCAGTTGCCGATTCGCTGACCGAACACGTCGGCGAATGCGAAGCCTGTCAAACACAGATGGAACAATTGGCTGCTGGCGAGATGCCAGTAAACGAACTGATCTTTGAATCGGTTGCCGCGGCCCCGCCTGCCAACTCGGCTTACTGGGAAACAAGAAAATCATTCACTCAATTAGAATCATTCAATGGTAAGGAGTCGTTCATTCAACGATCTCAAACCATGTTCTCCGATGTCGCCAATGGCAGCACCAAAGACTTTGCGGATCCGAAAACCACTAGCCCCCTGCCTCAAGGTAAGCAACCTAAGGCTGAATCGGATCGACTGAGCAATGATGAACTGTCACTCCTACAGCCCTCCAAAGACCCTAACTACATTGGGCAACTCCACAACTTTGAGATTTCCCGAGTGATCGGCCGTGGAGGTATGGGCGTTGTACTGGAAGGCTTCGACCCGCACCTCAGCCGTTCGGTGGCTATCAAAGTACTCAACGCAAAGTTCCAAGAAGATAAATCGGCGATTGAACGATTTTGTCGCGAAGGTCGAGCTGCGGCCGCAGTTTCGCATGAGCATGTCGTCCAGATGTACCAAGTCGCCCGTGTAGAAGAAGGCGAATCGGCATTCTTGGTAATGCAGCTGATTGAAGGCGAAACGCTTGAAGACCGACTACAAAAAGAATCTCCACTCGCCGCTAAAGAAGTTGCACGAATCGGCATGCAAATTGCGGCTGGTCTTTCGGCTGCTCATGACAGCGGGCTCGTCCATCGTGACATCAAGCCCGGGAACATCTTAATCGAGAAGTCAACCGACCGAGTAAAGCTGACTGACTTTGGACTCGCGCGAATCAGCGACGAGCTAAAACTGACCAAGACCGGCATGCTTCTGGGGACCGCTTTGTACATGTCGCCTGAGCAAGCCATCGGTGAAACCGTTGACGAGCGTAGTGACCTTTTTTCACTCGGCGCCGTGATATACGAGATGGCGACCGGCGAGCCAGCTTTCAACTCTCCAACTGCAGTAGGAGTGATGAAGCAAATCATGGACGAAACCCCTACGCCACCTCACAAGCTAAACTCTGCGATCGGCAAGCCTACTTCTGACTTGATCATGCAGTTGCTGAAAAAGAAACCAAAGAATCGACCCGATAGCGCGGGCGAGGTGGCTCGCGTTCTAGCGAGCATTGTGTCCGAGCATGGCCCCATTTCACCGCTGCAAGTTCCTGCGGTCGCATCGTCGGAGGTGAAAAAGCTTTCTAAGCAACACTCGATGGCGTCACGAACGTTGTCGATTGGTGGGTGGCTCATCGCTGGCCTGGCACTCGCCGCCTTCATAATTTTGATAGCCACCGGGTGGAGCCCATGGGAATATCGCGGAACCCCGAACTCAGAACCTGCGGTCATTTTAAATAACAAAGGTGAACGAGACGTGACCGATCGGTTCTCTGAGGTACTTTTAGCCGGCAACCCTGGTTCGGTCTGGTCAATTGATTTTGTGAATGATGGCAACACGATTGCTGCAGGCATTGGCAACGGTTCGGTGCGTTTTTGGGACATCAAAAAGCAAAAAGTCGTTCGCAGTTTCAATGCTCATTCAGGCAATGTTTGGAATATCAAGTTCCATCCGACGGAGGATTGGTTTGCAACAGCGGGTGATGATTCATGGGTCAAACTTTGGGATCTTGAAACACTCGACGTCAAGCAAGGCTGGAAACTCGACAACACCGTTCGTGCCCTCGCGTTTTCGCCCTTGGGCAAGCATTTAGCTGCTGCAGACCGCGATGGTCAACTACACGTCTACGACTTAAAAACTGGCCGTGAAGAAAACATGATCGAACTTAAAGGCACGACGATCCTAGGAATCGACTACTCGCCGGACGGCAAGTCGATCGTTGCAGCAGGCAGCGACACCGTCGTGCGAGTTTTCGACGCCGACACACTCCAGCAGCGCCAGGTTTTCAACGGCCATGCAGGCCCTGTCTATAGCGTCGCTTTCGCAACCGATTCATCATTAATCGCGTCGGTCGGTTTCAAGAGTGACACGTGGGTCTGGAACGCCGATACGGGTGAGAAGGTGATGCAGCTGAAAGGTTTCGAAGGTGACAACTGGGGCGTAGAGTTTCTTGGCGAAACCGGACAGCACTTACTGACAGGTGGCCAAGACGGAACGGCCAGACTTTGGAGTCTTAAAACGGGAGAGAACATCGCCACATTCCAAGGGCATACCGCCGCAGTTCATGATTTCGCTTTAGATCCAGTCGGCAATCGCATCGCCACCAGCAGCAGAGATGGCACGATTCGAGTTTGGGAAACTGAGGCGTTAGGCGAGTTGGTAGACGAATAAGCACGACTTGAGACTCGGCCGCTACCGACTTACTTGGCCACTTGAAGAACGCAGTCTTTTAAACCAACTGACAGCAGATGGAGCGAATAACGCGATGCTGTAGATCGATTGCAGTTCAAATTTGGCACGACCTAACAGAGCTTGCACAATCGCAAAGGCCATGAAGAACCCAGTGCTGACGATAGCGGCCCACAGCATCACCAAGTCGAGCAGCAACGCGGTAGCCAGCGGAGAGACTAAGTCGACCACAACAGCGAATCGCAAAGTAACAGATGCCCGCAAAGGTAATCGCAATCAACCCAAGCATGCTGTAATCAACGATTGCATCAAAGCTGCTGGATCGATTGAATTGCGACGCTTGCCCTCGCCATTGTTGCCAGGTGATCAACAGCACTTCAACGACCAACAACGTTGACGTTTATACCGCTTGTTAGCGATACGGGTAGTGGGATCCGGGCCGATACTATTATGATTTGCATGCAGCCAATTACTTGACAGGTGCCCTCTGCGGTTCACCCCAAATTGAGCGTCCGAAGAAACGCTTGCCAAGCCATGCCGAAAAAACAAAACCCGCCAACGTTAAATGAACGCTCTCGAAGTCTTCAAGCGGATTTCTCAAACTGCTTTTGCAATCTAGCGATCTTGTCAGCTAGTTTCTCACTGGACAACTTCATCCGCAGTCGGTCGACCAGAATTGGAAACGCGAGTGGAGTTGGCTTCGGCGGATGCTTAATGACTAAGTTTGCCTCGGCCAGGCGAGTCATCGCCTCACTCAAGCGATAGTACTCCAGCTGCAAATCCAACACCTCACGTCGCGATTGCTTCAGCAGCATGTTTTCAGGGTCGTACTCTCGAAACACATCAAAGAACATGTCGCTAGACGCTTGCAGGTGCCGCGATGACTTCCCCTGCCCCGGCATACCGCCAAAAACAAGACCCGCGATCCGTGCAATGTCGCGAAACTGCCGGCGGTCGAGCTCGCCGGCGTTCATGCTCTTTTCAATCTGATTTAGTAAATTGCTTGGATCAAACAACCCCTCAGCAATCGCCTGCTCAAGCGGTGGCGGCGTTGGCGACAGCAGTTCAATTCCGTAGTCGTTGATCGTGGTGGCAAACGTAATCGGCTGCAATCGACTCATTCGCCAAGCCAATATCGCTGCGAGGCCCTCATGCACCAGACGCCCCTCAAACGGATAAACAAACGTATGGTAACCGTCTCGTGTTTCCACTTGCTCAATCAGCACCGAATTTTCGTCGGGGATCGCAGACCAACTCGCTTGCAATTCCAACAATGGTTGAACCGCACGCATTTCGGGACCGCTGTACTTGCCACGTTTTGCCTCACCCAGCTTGTGCCGTACCGCTTCGGCCAGCTCGCTAGAAAGCGGCAACCGCCCTCCAGCCCAACGCGGCAGCGCGGCAACTTTACCTCTTGAGCGCTTCACCCAAGCCGTCATGTCTCGGACCATCACCAGCTTCAGCGTGCGACCGGCAAACAAGAAATTGTCGCCTGGCTTGAGCTTAGAGATAAATCGCTCTTCGATCCGACCAAGCTTACCACCCTTCATGAATTGGACCAGCATTTCGCGGTCGCTTGAAATCGTGCCGATTGACATTCGATGCCGCTTGGCAATTTTATCATCGGTGATCGTAAGCCCGTCTTTCGTTTGGACAACACGCTTAAAGTCCGGGTAGGCTTTCAAGCTCTCGCCACCACGCTGTACAAAGTCCAACACCCATTGCCACTCGACCTCCGTCAACTCCGCAAAAGCATTGGTCTGGCGAACTTCATGAAACACTTTCGCTGGGTCAAAGCTTGATCCCGCAGCCAACGTGACGACATGTTGAGCCAACACGTCCAGGCTTCCCTTGAGCGGTACGCGAGATTCGATCTGGTTGTTTTTCAAAGCCTCTTTAGCTGCTGCCAGCTCAACCAGTTCTAACGCATGCGTGGGAACGAAAACGAGTTGGCTTTTGCCGCCGGGATAATGCCCGCTCCGACCGGCCCGTTGCATCAATCTCGCGATCCCTTTGGGACTGCCAATCTGCAGTACTTGTTCGACCGGAAAGAAATCGACACCAAGATCCAAACTGGATGTACAAACAACGCAGCGCAAATTCCCTGCATCGAGTTCCTGTTCAACCCATTTGCGTTTATTGCGATCTAACGAACCGTGATGCAGCCCGATCTTACCGGCCCATTCTGGCTTGGCGTACAGGATTGCCGAGTACCATTTCTCTGATTGCGAACGGGTGTTGGTGAATACCAAACTGCTGCCGACTGAATCGAGTGCTTCAACCACCGCGTCCAACGACTTGAGCCCCATGTGGCCAGCCCAAGGGAATCGCTCGATCGTTTTGGGGACTAGGCTACGCATGGACAGCTTGCGTCGTGCCGGCGCTTTGACAATGGTGGCGTCGCCTTTGCCAACCGCGGTATTCATCGCTTGTTCGACATTTCCGATCGTTGCCGACACGGCCCAAGTCCGTGCGTTCGGACTGATCGCTCTTAATCGGGACAGCCCCAATTCGGCTTGGACGCCGCGTTTGGTCCCCATCAGTTCATGCCACTCATCCAACACGATCAGCTTTAAGCTAGAGAATTGCGATTGCGTGTTGGGATAGGACAGCAGAATCGACAAGCTTTCAGGCGTCGTGATCAGGCAGCTCGGCAGGCGGTTCTTCTGTTTGGTTTTCACTGACCCCGAAGTGTCGCTCGTCCGTCGTTCCACCAACCATGGAAGCCGCAGGTCTTCGACAGGCTCCTTCAATGCCAACAGAGTATCGGCCGCGAGGGCTCGCAACGGCGTCACCCAGATGACTTGGATCGGCTCAAAGTTGTTTCGATTGACTCGTTTGGTTTTACGCTGAGCTTTTTTAGTTTTAGCCTCTAGCTGTTCGGCTGAATGTTCAGCCTGCCATGCAGCGATCGCACCGAGCCAGATTGCCAGAGTTTTGCCAGTTCCGGTTGGGCTATGAAGAATCCCATTCTCGCCGGCAACAATCGACTTCCAGACCTTCCGTTGAAACGGAAACGGTCGCCGATCTCCCGACTTCATCCAGTCGGCGACGATTTTTATACTAGAAGCAGTCGAATTGGAAAGCTGAGTTTTCAATGTTTGTGTGGGAGTAAAATTTGGCTGGATGCCAGACTAGTCTAGCATCGCTAGAATCGTATCAAGTTTATCTGCGTCCGCGGGTTTCTTATCCTCGCGCCACCGACTGATCCGGGGAAAGCGAACCGCAATTCCAGATTTGTGACGACTTGAACGCTGAATGTTTTCAAAGGCCAATTCGAAAACAAGCTCCGGCGTGACGCTCCGCACTGGACCAAACTTTTCGTTGGTGTTCTTGCGGACAAACTTATCCACCTTTCGTATTTCAGCGTCCGTCAAACCGGAATATGCTTTAGCAAATGTAACCAACTCGCCGTCTTTCCACACTGCAAACGTATAATCCGAATACAAGTTGGCGCGGCGACCATGGCCACGTTGAGCATAGATCAAGACCGCGTCGACCGTGTAAGGGTCGACCTTCCACTTCCACCAATCGCCAACCGGCCTACCAACTTGGTAGGCCGATTCTCGTTGCTTGAGCATTAACCCTTCGGCTCGCAGCTCTTTACTGGTCTCCCGAACTGCCGCTAGATCCGCCCAACTGGATACGGGTTTGGCCGACACACTCGGCGGTTTGCGGATCGCTACTGGAGCATCGTTCCCTTTAGCATTAAACACCCCCTCGGATACCTTGGCAGCAGGTTGCAGCAGCTTGATCACTTCACCCAAATGTTCCTGCCGCTGAACGATGGTTTTGTCACGAATGTCACTGCCTTGATGTTCAAGCAAGTCAAACGCCAGCATCACAACAGGGACCTCGGTGAGCAATTTCTTGCCAACTTTCTTTCGACCCAAACGACGTTGCAGTTGGCTAAACTCCAACGGCCGGTCTTGACTTTCGTCCCAACCAAGAATTTCACCATCAAGTACGGTTCCGTCGGCCAACCGGCTTGCTGCTGCCGCGACCTCCGGAAATTGATCGGTCACCAGATCTTCACCGCGAGACCAGATAAACGTCTCACCCGCGCGGCGGATGACTTGAGCACGAATCCCATCCCACTTCCATTCGGCGATCCAGTCCTCAGCATCGCCCAGGGACTCTGGTTCTTGTTTTAGTGGATTGGCCAAAAAGAACGGATAGGGTTTACTGATCGCGGTTTCGGTTTCGTTAGGATCCACCAATTCAGCGTAAAATTCAGCCGTTGGCTCCCACTGGCCCATCAAGCGATGCGTGATCGTGGCGGCATCGATGCCCACATGCGTTGCCAAAGCTCGAACGACCAAACGTTTGGAAACGCCAACACGGAATCCTCCCATGATTAGCTTGCCCAACACAAATCGCTGACGCTGGTCGAAGCCTTGCCACAGTTGAACGACGTTTTCGCGTTGTTGTTCAGGCTCCAATTCGCGGACAGGAATCAAATGCTGTTCCACGATGTCTTTGAGCGAGATTTCAACCACGTCTTTGACGGTTTGTTTGGGCGGTAGGATCAACGAGATCGTTTCTGCCAAATCGCCAACGCGGTCGTAACACTCTTCAAACAACCAAGCCGAAACGTTGGCTTCGGCGATCGCCCATTCACGCAAGAGCCGAGTGTTAACCAATCGCTTGATGCGGTTGCCATTTAAAAAGTGGATTGCCCAAATCGCATTGCTAGGAGTGGCCACGTCAAAATAGGCTTTCAGCGCCGCAACCTTTTCGGTGGTCTTGGTCGTCGAATCCAATCGCCAATAGAGTTCACAGAAGTCTTTCATTGCCAGTCGCGGGCAGCAGGTCTCTTTAAGCCTGCGATGGTTCCGCATCCTCCTGTAGCGTTTCGCCGGTGAACTCGGTTTCGACAACTTTGGCGTTAAGCCCTTGCTCTTGTAAATGACGCACGACGATGTCGGAAAAGCCGTGCGTAACCCAGATGTCATCCGCCTCCGTTTCTTTGATCGTTTGCATCAAGTCCCGCCAGTCGACGTGGTCTGACAAAATAAAGCCACGATCCATCGAGCGGCGTCGACGTGTGCCGCGGATCTGCATCCAGCCCGAAGCCATCGCCACACTCATCTTGCCAAACCGCTTGGCCCACGATCCACCAACCGCCGCCGGTGGAGCAACAACCAACGACTGGCTCCAATCAGTTTCCTTGGCATCTACATCACCAACGAAAGTTGTCTCCGGCAACGCGACGCCAGAGTCGCGATAGCCCGCGTTTAGTTTCTCTACCGCTCCATGAGTGTAAATCGGACCGATCGACGAGTCGATGCCGGATAGTAACCGCTGAGCCTTACCTAACGAGTAAGCCAACAGCATGCTGGTTTTGCCAGACTCTCGATTCGACTGCCACCATTGATTGATGCCATCAAAAACCGTCTGTGGATCTGGCCAACGATAGATCGGCAACCCAAACGTGGACTCGGTGATGAACGTGTTGCAGCGGACGGGCTCAAACGGCAGGCAAGTCGCATCAGGGTTTCGTTTGTAATCACCGGAGACCACAATCGAGTAGCCGCCTTTTTCGATTTTGACTTGGGCGGATCCAAGAATATGACCGGCCGGATAAAACGTGACCTTCACGCCGTTAATGGTTTGCGACTTGCCCAGCGGCTGGAAGCTCAGATTGGCTTTGTCGCCCATGCGAATCCGCAGAACCTGAGAACTCGTGTCGGCGGCGAGATACCTCTTCGATCCCCATCGAGCGTGATCGGCGTGGGCGTGTGTGATGACGGCATGATCAACCGGCTTCCACGGATCGACGTAGAAATTGCCTTCCTTGCAAAAAAGGCCTTTGGGCGTGACAGTAAGTAAATCTTGAGCTTTCCCCATCGACGACAAACCGCAAATCTGCTCCGCAGGCAACCGTGGCCTATCGGAGCACTGTTTTTTCGGGTTTACTTTGAGAATGCCGACCAACATCACCCAAGAGATCGAAATTACCTGTGCTGACCAACGCGTGGTCTTGCGAGGAGACGGCACCGTTTTCTTGCCTGGATTCGACGCTTTGCTGGTTGCCGATCTGCATCTAGGGAAATCCGCTTCGTTCCGCGCCGGCGGAGTTCCAGTCCCCGAAGGCTTGGACGCGACCACGCTCAGCATGCTGGCAACTTCCGTCCAAGAGACCAACGCCGCTCACGTGCTTTTACTCGGCGACCTGATTCACAACCGAGACTCAATGACGTCGACGTTGGTGAGTTTGTTTGCCGATTGGCGAAATGAAAAATCTAAAGTTAAGTTTACGCTCGTGCGAGGCAACCACGATCGTCATGTCGCTGCGTTTCCAGCCGATTGGATCCTTACAGAAACGAATGCACTCGAACTTGGGCCGTTCCAACTGGTTCATGAAGTTCCTGATTCGCCGTTAGCAGGCGGCGACACCTTTCGGTTTGGCGGCCACTGGCATCCAGTCGTTCGCGTCGGTAGCGGCGCCGACCGCATGCGTTTACCATGCTTCGTCGTCAGCGATCGCCATGTGACGCTTCCAGCTTTCGGGCCGTTCAAAGGTGGCATGAATCAAGTAAAGAAAAACGCTACGCAGTTCTATCCAATTGGTGATGGCATGATCTGGCGCATCTGAGTTGACGTATCTGAGTCGACACATCTGAAATCAGTCCGTCGGCAACATCGTCCACAGTTCAGGGCGTCCGACATTGCAGTGA
>JALZWN010000176.1 GCA_023300235.1 Mariniblastus sp. | reverse complement strand
GGAATCTGATTCGGAATCGGAGTCCGGGTTAGCGAAGCACTTGTTGATGGCATCCAGGTCGGCACAGCGGCGGATTAGCATTTCAACGTAGGCGGGGCGAGTGATTTCTTTTCCGCCACGCACTGATTTGCTGGCCGCACGATTGATGGGACGAATTCGAGACGCGACGCCGATGACTTCGCCGGCTTCATTGAACACGCCACAGCCGCTCGACCCACCGCCAAAGTCGGCAGTGATTTCCATCCAAGCTGCCCGTGCATTGGTTCGGTCTTTTCGGCTGGAAGCGTTTGAGTATCGGCTCACGACGCCAGTGGTAAGTATAAAGAACTCGCCCGACGGATGGCTGATCAGATTTACTTTGGACAACGGGGCGGGGCGAATTTTGGCCAGTGGGGCGGCGTGGAATTTATGACCGTTGGCTTTGAGTTGAACTAGGGCGATGTCTGAAACTTTGTCGGCCGCCAAAACCTTTTCGACTTCAAAGCATTTGCCGTCGTGAGTCATTGCCATAAAACCCTCGGTCGTGCCACCTTGCTTCTTTTCTTCGAGCACATGGTAGTTGGTCAGAACCAGTCCGCTTTCGCTGATCACAACGCCGCCAGAAAGCGACACATGAGAGCGATCGCATTTGCCACAGTTATAAAACAGACCAAGGTACAGGCAAGACTTGACCATGTGCGGATATAAATCTTCTTGCTTGACGACGGGATGGCTGGTTAGTGAGTCGAGGCTCAGGTCGCTGCTTCGTTTGGCGGATTCGAGTTGTTGTTTGATGACTTCTGCCGCGTCTTCCGCCTGGCGTGCTTTTTGCAACGCCGCATTTTTTTCTAGGAAGATGTAAATGCTTAAGTTGTCAATCGGCTGATTGAACAAGTCAAACGGTACCTTTTCAGTGTCTTGCTGAGCAGTGTCTTGCTGAGCCGAACAAGGAAGGGCGATCAAGCATATAAGCAACCCGAGTACGGTGGCGAGCGGTAAGCGGACGGAGCGAAAAATTGGATTGGCAAGCGATTCCATGGTTCTGTCTTTAGCGGTTGTGGTCTAGAGGTTGGTAGGGCGACTGCAGGGCAAATCCGTTTTTGAATCTGGTTGTTCTGATAGCTCGGAGCGTTTGCCAGGAACTCGTGGAAATCCTCGCTAGTGCGTCGGGCTATGATTTACAGGGACAACCTAGTTTGTAAGGCGGATACATTCTGGTTCCATTGCTTAGGCACTGGGGGGGCACCAAAAACGAATGCTCAATTGTAGGTTCGAACTTAACGCCGGCAATTTGTTTTTTTTTAACTGCGGTCGGTTTGTAAAATTAGCGCTCTATTATTCTAGTCGCAGGCCTTGCGGAAGCGACTCGCCGAAAATTTTGCCTTGCTGCTCCGTATCGAACAAGCCACCCTGCTCTACCAGTTCGGTAAAAGTTGGATTTGCAGCGGTGCGTTGAAGCCAGTAGGAGATTTTTGTGCGCAGTTGGTCGTCCAAGTCGCGATAGCGGTCGTTTACTTTCCGACTGAGTTGCACGACCGCCAGTTGCTCGATGGGAGAAGGTTCGTCGATGGCCAAAAACCGGAGTAGCCAGTCTTCGACGAAAGCGGAATCGACGACGGAGTTGAGCGGTCCGTAGAGTGGTTTGCGTTGGCCGATTCGGCCGATCGCCCAAGCCATCGCGTCGCGAGCGGGTTTGAGTTTTGGTTTGTCGATTAGTTGAATGATCAGCTCGCCGATTTCTTGTTTGACCGTGGGCGATAAAAGTTCCATCGATCCGAGCAACCGCCAGGCTTCGACGGATTCTTCGGGGCGGAGTACCACGCTGCCGGCTTTGACTTTTTGGCCGGTCATCTTTTTGGCCATCGCGCGAACCGAAGCCAACAGTGGTTCCACGATCGCGGCCTGTTGGCCTCGGGATAAACCGCCCGCCAAACGTCGCCATAGAATCAAAGACTCGTTGCGAATCGCGGGGGTGCCGTGGGCAAGTTTTCCGTTGATGGTTCGCCAAGTTTCGGTGACTCGCCAGTCGTCCAACGCCACGCCGTAACCGGGGCGCAGTGAGTAGCCCAGTAAGTTCAACCAGCGGGCTTCGTGAGCGGCCGATTTGCGGCGGCCGGGGTCGTGACGAATCAATGCGTCCCAGATCCTGCGGAGCACCGACATCGGCCATTCTTGTTTGGGAAGTTCTACGGCGGTGCTGATTGCGTTGACGACGGTTTTGGGTTTTTCGCTGGCGTTGGTATCGAACACGTTGGCGATCGCCGCTTCACAGGCTTGCCAGGTTTCTTCGTCGATGAATCCTTCTGACTCGCCAGCGCCGGTGTGGGATGTTTTGTCGGTTTGGGTGGCTGAGCGAACGTCGAACTGGAGTTTCCAACTACGCGGGTCGTCGACTTGGTGACAGGACAGTTCGATGGTGCCGATTTCGGTAAGCCCGACTTGTAGCTTGACTGGCACGTCACGTTTTTCGTTGCGGCTTTTGGCTTGCAACGCGGTTCGGATCGGAGGCAGCGGTCGCATTTGTTCGGCGTCGATCTTTACGATCGTCCCGGCGGCATCGGAAAGCCGAGTACTAGAAACGTACAAGGAAAACTCGACTGGCTGCGAGATCGTGAGCTGGAAAACGCGATCGAGCTCAAGCGTTTGTCCGGCTTCGGCATTGCCGGGAACAACGCAGATTACTTGCTGGTTTCCGATGTCGATGTAATAACTGCGGGCCAGCGACGCCGCGATTCGTACGCCTTCGTCTCGCCGCACCATCCCGTAGTACGCTGCGCCGCGAGCGACGGCCAAGTCGAGGCGATCGTTGTCCAGTAGGACGGGTGCCCAGTCGGGTTCGGATTCGGTTTTGAACCAGTTGGCGATTCGGTTGATGGTGGCCGAGCGTAAAACTGGGGAGGCGAAGAAGCCGCCGTTGAACAGGATCAAGTCGGGGCGAGTTGATTCGGCGTCGTTGGGGGTGGGTGGGTCTGCGGTCGATTCGTTTGGTTGGTCGGTTCCATTTGGTTGATCGGTTCCGTTGGAGTGATCGGTTAGAAACTTGGCCAAGTACTTGGTGATCGCAGGATCGGAAGCGTAGGGCAAACCAAACTCTTGAAAGCCGCTGGCGTGGTGGAGCGGTTTCGAGTCGACGGGGACTTCGGGGAGGAAGCCGTCCAGGATCAGCTGGCGGATTTCGGAGGAGGAGACTTCGGTTTTCAAACTGCCGCCCAATAGTTTCGCACTGCGACCGGGCAGTGAGATCGTCATGGTGGTGTCGGCTTGACTGGCGAGTAATTGTTCTTTGACGTTGCGGCTGGCTCCGACTAGCACGTCCCATTGATGAGGCTGGAGTTTTTTTTCGTCGGTGAGTTTTTGTTCGAGGTATTTGGCGATGGCGAGGTCAAGGTTGTCGCCGCCAAGGATCAGGTGGTTGCCGACAGCGACGCGGTGGAACTGAATTTTGTCAGGTGCGTCGGTCGGTTGCTTGGCCGTTGTTTCGCCGCCAGCGTCGGCGCTTTTGCGAACGCGAATGAGCGTGAAGTCGGTTGTTCCGCCGCCAATGTCACAGACTAAGATCTTTTGCCCGATCGAGACGCGTGACTCCCAGTCGGCAGCGTGTTTGTAGACCCATGCGTAAAAGGCAGCGAGCGGTTCTTCGATCAGTACGACGCGTTTTAGTCTGGCCTTGGCAGCCGCTTCGACCGTTAGCTCGCGAGCGACTTCGTCAAAGGAGGCCGGCAGCGTGATGACGACGTCTTGATCGGCCAGCAGTTCGGATTTGAATTTCGCGTCCCAAGCTTGGCGAATGTGGTTGAGGTAGCGGCTGCTGACTTCGACCGGTGACAAACGTTGAACGTCGTTGGCGCCTTGCCAGGGCAACAGGTCGGCGGTGCGATCGACCGCGGCATGGCAGAGCCACGACTTGGCCGACGCGATTCCTCGGCCTGACGTTTTGCCGGTTTCATCACGAGCATAAACGCCGACGCAATGCTTGGGAGACTTTTTGTCCCACGGTAGTTGCAGGCTGGTGTTTGCTTGGGCGGCGGCGTCGCCTGCGGAAGTTGCCACGGGTTGGAAGTGGAACGAAGGCAACGTATCGCGGGCTTCGACTTCGCCGGGGGCGACTAGTTGCGGCACGTCTAGCACGCGGATCTTCCACGGCGACGCGTTCGTGTCGATGTAAGTGACGGCCGAGTTGGTGGTGCCGAGGTCAATGCCGACGACGTAGCGACTGGGCAGTTGGTCGACGAGCGGGTCAAACTTGGTTGCCTGCGGATCGGACTTGTTTGGGCTCACCGTTGTTCCTCGGCTGCGTCCTCGCGGACATTGAATTCCAGCTTCCAGCGGTGGTCCGTGTTGACGGCCGCACACCAGAGTTCGAACATTCCCAGTTCGGTGATGTTGGCTTCGAACTTGACCGCCGCGTAGCCTTCGTCGAGTCCTGCTGCGGACAGAGTGGTGTTGAGCGGATCTGATTCTTCGAGTTGGTCTTCCCAGTTGGCAACGAGTTCGCCGGGTTGGTCGGATTGTCGTTGGTTGGAGCGGAAGAAGCGGAAGCTCACGGGCTGGCCGACGACCAAACCGATCTCGTTGGAGACGATGTTTGCTTGGGTGCCTTCTTCCATGCCGAAGGGAACTACGCAAAGTGCTTTGAGCGGACGCGGAGCACCGGGGATGGCCAGGCCGGCGGTTTCGATGCCGACGTAATAGCTGTGGCCTACCCCGCCTCGAATCCGAACGCCGCCGCTGTTTTTGTTCCAGGCGTAGAAGCAGGCTCCTTTGGCAACGGCACAGTCGAGATCGTGGGCGCCTGCTAAAGGTTGCACGGGGGAGTCGCTGGACCAACTGCCGATGACTTCGAGCAATCGGTTTTGGAAACTTTCGGCTTTGAACACGCCGCCGTTGAACAAGACGAAGTCCGGTGTGATGGGCTGGGTATCGCTTTCGGTGTTTGAGCTGGATCTTTGTAAGAAGTCTGCAATGTGGCGTGTGATTCCAGGGTCGGATTCGAATGGCAGTCCGATTTCTTGGAAGCCGGAGGCCGGTTGGGTTTGCGGGCGATCGTTCAAGTTGCAAACGGGAAAGAAACCATCCAGCAGCATGTTTGCGATTTCGTTCTTGTTGACTTCGGTGGTGACGGTGTTGCCGATCAGTTTGCTGCCACGGCCGAGCACGGAGATTGAATGGGTTTCGGGGCCGCTGGGCGACATCAAGGTTTCTTTGGCTTTGCGGCAACTGTGCCAAAGCGAAACGGATTGCCACGGGTTGAGCTTGGTTCCTTTTTCGGCAAACTTGCCGGCGACGACGTGAGCGGTCGCGAGGTCCATGTTGTCGCCGCCGACGAGTAAGTGGTTGCCGACTGCGACGCGGTTGAGTTCGAGGTTGCCGGCTTCTTCTTCGACAGAGATCAAGGTCAAGTCGGTGGTGCCACCGCCGACATCGCAGACCAAAATCGTGTTGCCAACGGATAGTTTTTTACGCCAGTCGTCGCCTTGTTGGTTAAGCCATGCGTACAAGGCCGCTTGGGGTTCTTCTAGCAAAACGAAATCCGCAGGCAAGCCAGCTGCGACGGCGGATTCGCGAGTGAGTTCGCGAGCGACCGGGTCGAAGGACGCGGGGACGGTCAAGACGACTTGTTGCTGTTGGATCGGGGCGTCGGGGAATTTGTGATCCCAGGCGGCGGCTAGGTGAGCGAGGTACTGACGAGTGGCTTCGACCGGGGAGATTTTGCCAACGTCGTCGGGGGAGTCGAAGGGCAAGATCGGTGCGCGGCGATCAACTTTGTGGTGGCAGAGCCAGCTTTTGGCTGATACGACCGAGCGGTTGGGGGCGTCGGCGGATCGTGTTCGCGCGAACTGACCGACGGCGGTGCGGGGTTCCGAGGGCCAAGGAAGGTCGAGTGATTGGTTGTTGGTTTCTGCTTCGGTGGCGAGGTACACGAAGGATGGCAATGACTCTAGAGATTCAACGGTTCCGGCAGCGACCAGTTGGGGTAGCTGAAGGAGTTCGATCGAAGCTGATTTGGAATCGACGTCCGCAGGGGCGTAGGCAACCACTGAGTTGGTGGTGCCTAGGTCGATTCCAATAACGTATTTTGATGGCATGTTGGTGGGGGAATTTCTAGAGCGAAAAAAGTTTGTTGGGGTGAGCGAGCGTTTGGTTAATGCTGGAGTTAATGCTGGAAAGTTGCCTTCATGATTTTAGCCGTTTTTTAAACGTTTTGGCGATCGCCGCGGTTTCCGCACCACAAAACCGCGGCTATCGCCAACGCGGTGAAAACGGGCCACTTAGTTGACGGGGGGCTCTAGCCGATTTCGATCTCGACCGGCGCGACGATGTGGTTCGCTTTGCTGGATCCGTTCCATGCGGGGACTTCGCACTTGGTTGCTTTCCAACCGTGGTGGGCGAGTTGGCCTTTGAAGGGTGGTTCGCCGGTGACGTTGCCGGTCAAACGATATTCGGCTGGGTCAAACGATTCGGGCGTGGAGATTTCGCTGCCGTCTTCGGCGGAGGAGATTGGGGCGAGTGCGAACATGCGGTGGATGACTTTGCCAGATTCTTCCAGTACTTCCCGTGCGGCCGCGCCGACTTGTTCGTCGGAGTAGTCGCCGAGCGATTCGCTGACAAGGTCGATCAGGCGGGCTTCACGTTGCAAGGCGGCCAGCAGGCTGATGGCGTCGTTGCGACTCGGTTTGGGCGGAGCCGCTGGTTTGGGTTTGGGCTGGGAGGCGACGGCTTTGGTTTCGGTTTTTGGGGCTGGCAATGCTTTGCCGTCGACCAGTTGTTGAAACGAGTCGCTGAGTTCGCGATTGAACATCAGTTTAAAAAACGCCTTGGTGGCGACCACAAGTCCCATGGTTGTTCTTCCGGATGGTTTGAAATCAAAGAATTTCGAGCCCAACATCGTACCGTTTGGGGCGGTTTTTCTCTAGGCTTTGTCGCAAAGTTGTCTGGTCGGCGTTTGGTGCAGGAAAGGTGATTTTTGAAAAAAAACCGACATTCGGAGCCTTGTCAGCGGCGCGGACTGCCCTTCAGGGCAAATCTGTTTTTGAATCTGGGTGTTCTGGTCGCTCGACGCATTAGCGACGAACCCGAGGAACCCTGGGAAATGCTCTCTAACGCGTCGGGCGACCATTTGTCGGGACTGCCTCGTGGTCTGTCAAAGATAAAGATTAGGATCGAAGCATGTAGCCGGACTCGCCAGAGTTCGGTTTTCTCTGAATCAAACTGAATTCTGGCGAATCCAGCTACCCTAAAGTTCAACATTGACAGACCACTAGGCTAAGATTTCAATGCTGCCGAATCACGATC
>JALZWN010000175.1 GCA_023300235.1 Mariniblastus sp. | reverse complement strand
ACCCAAGTCGTTCCTGGCACCCAAGTCGTTCCTAGCACTGAAGGCGTCGTGGTTCCTGAAGGTATCGTGGTTCCTGAAGGTATCGTGGTTCCTGAAGTCCCGGCCGTGCCTGCAGGTACTTCTTACAAGATCCGAAAAACAAGAGCACAGTTCGTTTCGGTGCAAGAAGTGGTTGAGCAAGTCGGGCTAGTCGGGCAAGCCGAGCAAGTGCAGCAGGTTGTAGGAGACACTGGTGAAATGGCTCAAACGGAAGTTGCACCCGTAGTTGGCGGAATGGAAACAAAACCAGCCGGCGATGTAATCGAGTCAGTCGAGCTGCCGCAAGCTGATTTGCCACCGGCCGGTGAGCCACAAGCTGGCGGAATTGGCGAGGACATCGACGAAGAGGTGAAAAAGCAAGAAGCCGCTCCTGAGCGAAAGTACAAGCCACTTACTGACGTTGCCGATTCAATTCGCCGTTCATTGGCATTGCCATTGGCTAACGAAAAAATGAGTGTCGCGATTGAAACCGTAAATTACGAACTGGAAGATTACTTCAGCGAGTTAGAGATCGCGGCGGACAATAACACTGAGCCAACTCCTGCCATGCCAGACTTTGAAAAGATGGCAAAGCAGTTTAACTTGAAGTTGAGTGAAACCGGTTTGGTTGATCGCGATGCGATGAAGAAGGATGCGTTGGGCGGTATCGAGATCGGTACCGATTCTCTTGGCGATTATTTGTTCTTCATGGCTGGCGAGAAAAAGCTTTACGAAGGCACACCTTTCGGTGGAGCGTCTGCTTTGGTGCCTAACTACTACCTGTTCTGGTTCGTCGAGAATGAAAAGCCTCGCGTGGGCGACTTTGCTGAATGCAAAGATCAGATCGTTAAGTTTTGGAAACAGCGTGAAGCTCTTAAACTGGCTCAGACCGAAGCCGAGTCGATCAGCGGTAAAATCAATGACGATCGCAGAAGCAAGATGAGTGAACTCTACCCAGAGCGTGCGGTGCCGACCGGACAGTTCTCTTGGTTCGATACCGTTCGTGGCGGCGTTCTTAGCCGACCGGGCAACGTGGATGGTCCGAGTGACCAGTTCATGGAGACTGCGTTTTCGCTGGTCGAGCTAGAAGCAGGCGTTGCGATCGATCGTAGTCGTGAGACGGTTTACGTGATTCAATCGATCAGTGGCAATCGCCCGGTCGAGGAATTGGGTGCTGATTATTTGCAAAACCAATTCATGAAGTTCAAGCGAGTGCCTCGTGAGGTCAACGGTGCGGCGGTTTATTACAGCCGGCAAGAACAGACCAAAGCTGGCAAGGCGTTGAGAGAAGACCTTGGTTTCGAGTTGGATTCCGACTTCTCTTTTTAATACGTAGCATGTTGAGAGCTTAGACAAAAACTAAAACCCGGTTTGGAAGTGTTTTCCAAACCGGGTTTTTTTATTGGCGATCAGAAGCCGTGCGTTTGGCAATACCAGCACGGATGCGATAGCGAGTGAATCGTGGGTGAGTTTTTGTCTCTTTCGGCTGCGTGATCCGCGATCGCTTGTGCTGCTTCGTCGCACCCAAAAAACGGCTTAGACTTTCAGCCTACGAATAAAATTGACAGTAAGAAAATCTAATCCGCTAATACACCCATCACTTGAGAAAATGACGGTGCTACGCAAATAATCGAAATGTTAAACGCATGGCGGGTGGCTTGTCGAAAATACGTTTCTGCTTAGAAACCATTCCAGCGACCAAGTAGCGGTCGGCCGACTGCTTTGCCGATCGGTGGTGTGTAGCTGCGAGGGCATGTCAGCAACGAAGGAACGTCGCCTAAGCCCCATGGAGAATCGCAGGCTGACCGGATTGGCAAGGTCGGAAGTTCGGCGGCGACGGTTGGGCCGGTCGGCTTGCATCCATCAACGCATCCACCCTTGCAGCCACAGCTTTTTTTCAAGCCACAGCCTTTTTTGCAGCCACAGCCAGCAGTTGGGGCAGCGTAAGCTTGAGTCGGTGCGGGTGTGTAAACCGCATCCTGAACGAAGCTTGGGGCAGCTGCGGCGGCTTGATCGCATGACGCACACTGAGCTTGGGCTTGGCTGTTGAAAGCAAACAGACAGGCAACGGAAATTAGTAAACAGGTGGGTAATTGGAGTCGCATTGAAAATCCTTTTTCATTCACGAGAAAACAGCAGAAGGAAGTTTCTCTTTCGGCGATCGTTAATGCGGCAGAATATAATCCTGTTGCTCTTCGCGGTTATAACGGCAGACTTTCGTTGCTAGCAGGCGAAACTCGCATGAATTCCATGCTATCGGAGGGGGCGAATCAATTTTGCAGCCCTGGTATTTTGAAGCCCTGATAAAAGCCCTCTTAACCGGTCCATCCAACCGGTCCATCCGGGTTGATTTTGGGTGGCTTAACAAGCAGACATTTGGTTCCCCTGTAACCTTATCGAATAAGGATGCCATGTTTACGCGATCAGAAAAGGACTAATTTAAGAAAGCCCCTTTGAAAAACATGCTCACGGGATTTCACCAAGACCACATCCGACGCGGAAGCATGCCGGCACTCAGGAGATCCCCTTACCCTCTAATCCGTGAAGCATGGCACCCAGCCAATGATAAAACGCTTGGAATGCCTACCCGAGCCACAATAAAACAAGAAGAACCTATCATAAGGCCCCGATTCAAGAACTGGTTCGCCCTGACGGGAGGAAGCCAAGGCTTGCGGAGCGGTTGGCGGGCGTGAAGTGCGTGCCTGCAAACGCAACGAAATTTACCTGCCAAAAATCAGAAGTAAGGCTGACGCTTGACCGGAGCCGTTGTCCTGCAGCCTTTTTGAGCCAGGCGTTTTCTGCTTTGTCGCGAAGTATTGGGATCAGTACGGATAAGTACATCAGTACGGCTAAGTACTTAATCGCATTCAACCTCAGGGTAGCTTGAATTCGAACCGTTGCCCCGACCAGCCGTTTGCCTGGTCTCTGCCTTCTACAAAAACGGTCGTCGTGCCTGCTGGTACTTCGATGACACGGGAACGAGTAAATGGCTGTTCGCTGGCGTGGTCGTGACCCAAAATTCGAATGCCAAGCTCTTGGTCTTGTCCGTCGAGCACTCGCCATGCGTCGGCGTATCGCTGCGGTGAATCGTAGGGGCTTGATAAAGTAACGTTGAACTGCCAGCCATTGTTTTTGAGCGGTTTGGTTTTGACTGCCGTTACCTTGGGGTACCGGTCACCATCGATGACAGCCACTTTTTCAGGTGAACTCGCTGGCGGGTTAGAAGCTTCTGGGGCCATCGTTGAAACTTCAGCTGCTGCCGAATCTGAACCGGGACTTGCTTGTCCGTTGCCTTCTGGCTGGACAACGTTCTCGCTGGGCGATTTTGGGATTCGATCGAAGCAGCCGAGTACAGGTGTGGCAAAAATTACGACGCAGGCAAAGAGTTGGATTGGTTTCATTTTTTTCAGGCCGGACGCTGGAGTGTGCTCGGATGGAGTTCTTGGTGAATTCCATTGCTTTTAAAACGTTTCACAAAGCTTAACAAATCAGGAACGATTCGTCCAAGCAAGGCAGGTGAGCGTTGGAGCGGGGTGGATCCGTTTTACAAATTAGGCCTGCCCTATCAATGGTAGGCCGACGGGTCTGCGACTATCTGCGAATGAATAAATCAACTGGTCCGTTTACTAGAAGTGCTTCCAGCCTGTCTGCGCGTTTGACAGGCTGGAAGCCCATCACCACATGTTTAGGCTTCGCCAAAACATGCTAAATCAACAAACCGTGACGCGTCGGGCTATTAGGTTACTCAGATTCAGAAAACTGATTTGAGCTGAGTATTTGAATTCACAC
Source organism: Mariniblastus sp. (assembly GCA_023300235.1). Classification (GTDB taxonomy): domain Bacteria; phylum Planctomycetota; class Planctomycetia; order Pirellulales; family Pirellulaceae; genus Mariniblastus. The sequence goes on along the minus strand of JALZWN010000175.1, from coordinate 14,569 downwards.
CGTCCGCAACTCTCGCCCACCAACTCTCGCCCACCAACTCTCATTCAATCACAAACTGATCCTCGACAAAATCGACCGTTAACTCGTCTTGGCCTTCGGCAGTTGGCTTTAACAAATGCGTCGCCAATGGATTTTCGATGCTGCTCTGGATCGTACGCTTGAGCGGCCTGGCGCCGTAAGCCGGATCGTAACCTTGCTCGGCCACCGCGGCTCGAGCGGTTTCGGTGATCGTTAACTTTCGCCCCAACTTTTCGACTCGACGAACCAGCGATTGCAATTGCAAATCAACGATCGACCGGATCTCGGTTCTACTGAGCGATTGGAACACGATCTTTTCGTCGATGCGATTCAAAAATTCCGGAGCAAACCGGGCTCGTAACGCTTGCTCGACCGCGTCACGCATTTCGTCGTCCGACCCATCCTCTTCGGTGACTTTTTGGATCACTTGCGAACCGACGTTACTGGTCATCACGATGATCGTGTTGGTAAAGTCGACCGTGTTGCCGTGGTTGTCGGTCAAACGCCCGTCGTCGAGTAATTGAAGCAATACGTTGTAGACGTCGTCGTGGGCTTTTTCTAATTCGTCGAGTAAAACGACGCTGTATGGACGACGGCGCACCGCTTCGGTCAGCTTGCCGCCTTCCTCGTAACCGACGTATCCGGGAGGGGCTCCGATCAATCGCGATACGCTATGCCGTTCCATGAATTCGCTCATGTCGATCCGCACCATCGCCGATTCGTCATTGAACATGATCTGGGCGAGTGCCTTGCAGACTTCGGTTTTGCCAACACCGGTCGGTCCCAAGAACAGGAACGAACCGATTGGTTGGTTGGGGTCTTGAAGCCCGCTACGACTGCGGCGTACGGCGTTGGCCACTGCGGTGACCGCGGCGTCTTGCCCGACGACGCGTTGGTGCAAACGCTCTTCCATCACTAACAATTTCGCTCGTTCGGTCTCGAGCATTCGGCTGACCGGCACCCCTGTCCATACGCTGACCACTTCTGCGATTTCTTCCTCGGACACCATCTCCGACAGCAACCGTTTTCGCTCGGGTTGATCCGCGGCGGCGGCCTCGTGGGTTTCGGCTGCTTCGATTTGGGCGTTCAGTTTTTTGCGTTCGGATTCAAACTCGTACAATTTGCGGTAGTCGTCTTCGTCGACCGGTTGGCCGCTGGACTGTTTGGTTTTGATCGTTGAGTCCAATTGTTCAAACTGCAACTGAATGTCGGCCAATTGTTTTCGAATGGTTTGAACGCCGGTCATGCCAAGTTTTTCGGATTCCCATTGCTCGCGCAGGCTGGCTAATTCTTGGCGTTTTTGTTGCATTTCGGCGTTTACTAATTCCAGTCGGTCTTTGACGCCTTGATCGTTTTCATCCAACAATTGCCGTGCGGCGAGTTCAAGTTGGGTGAGGCGTCGTTGGACGATGTCAATTTCTTCTGGAACACTGTCCATTTCCATCGCCAAACGAGAGGCGGCTTCGTCGATCAAGTCGATGGCTTTGTCGGGTAAAAATCGATCGGTGATGTAGCGACTGGAAAGTTCAGCAGCGGCGATCAAAGCAGCGTCTTTGATCGGGACGCCATGATGGGTTTCGTAGCGTTGCTTGAGTCCGCGGAGGATCGAGATGGTGTCTTCGACGTTTGGTTCGTTAACATAAACGGGTTGGAAACGGCGTTCGAGTGCGGCGTCCTTTTCGATGTACTTGCGGTATTCGTCCAATGTGGTGGCGCCGATGCAATGCAGTTCGCCGCGGGCAAGGGCAGGTTTAAGCAAGTTCGCGGCGTCGCTGCCGCCTTCGGCCGCGCCGGCTCCGACGACGGTGTGAAGTTCGTCGATGAACAATACGATTTGTCCGGCCGCAGCGGTGACTTCTTTTAGAACCGCTTTAAGACGCTCTTCGAATTCGCCGCGGAATTTGGCACCGGCGATGAGTGCGCCCATGTCCAACGCCATGACTCGTTTGTTGCGGAGGCTTTGTGGGACGTCGTTGTGGACGATCCGCAGGGCGAGCCCTTCTGCGATTGCGGTTTTTCCGACGCCCGGTTGTCCGATTAGGACCGGATTGTTTTTGCTACGCCGAGAAAGCACTTGGATGACTCGGCGGATTTCTTCGTCGCGGCCGATTACGGGGTCGAGTTTTCCTGCTGCTGCGGCGGCGACCAGGTCGATGCAAAACTTTTCGAGCGATTGGTATTTTGCTTCGGGGTTTTGGTCGGTGACTCGTGCGCTGCCGCGGACTTGTTGGAGGGCGTTCTGGACGGATTTGTCGTCGACGGCGCTGGCGAATAGCAAACGTTTTGCGGGAGCGTCGATCGTTGTTAGGGCCAGCAACAGGTGTTCGGTGGACACGAATTCGTCGCTCATCGATCCCGCGGATTTCGCGGCGGTTTCGAATACTTGTTGTAAGCTGCGACTGACCGAGGGTTGGCTTGCGCTGTTGGATGAGGGCAAGCGTTCGACTTCGGATTCGACGGTGGACGTTAATTGGGATCGAGCGTTGCCGATTTTGTCGATCACTGCGGGGACGATGCCGCCGGCTTCTTTGAGGAGAGCCAGTAGCAGGTGGAGCGGCGCGATTTCGGCATGGCCTTTTCCGCCGGCGAGTGTTTGCGCGTTGGCGACGGCGGCTTGGGCGCTGGTGGTGAGTTTTTCGAATTGAAATGTCATCGCGGTGCTCTCCTCTGAAAATCATTTGGCAGGCCGAGGGGCCGAGAGGAAGTAGAGCGAAAAGCGTGCCAAAGTGGGGGAAAGGTGAGGGGGCTGTCTGGTTGGAATGTGTGTAGGCGCGCATGACAGGCTGGAAGCCCATCACCACAGAAAGATAGGCTAGAAGCCTTTCACCACATTCGCGCATGAAAAAACCTTGGTTGGCAATCGCCAACCAAGGTCCCTTTGTCTTCGCTACTTCTTTACTTTCTTTACCGTCTACTCCTTAACCTCGAACTCGGCGTCGATTGCGTCGTCGTCGGCAGGGGCAGCGTCGGCTGATTCAGCGGGTTCGGCAGCAGCGTCGCCTTCGGCACCGGCGTACATCGCGGCGCTCATTGCGTGAGAAGCTTGCTCAAGTTCGCCAACGGCGCTCTTGATCGCGTCGGTGTCGACACCTTTGATCGCTTCGCGAACTTTGGTCATCGCCGTTTCGATCGGCTCTTTGTCGCCGTCTTTCAATTTGTCGGCGTTATCTTTGAGCGTCTTTTCGACTTGGTAGCACATGGTTTCGCCTTCGTTACGAGCGGTTACCAATTCGTACTGCTTTTTATCTTCCTCGGCGTTCATTTCCGCGTCTTGTTTCATCTGGGTGATCTCTTCTTCAGACAGCCCTGATGATTCGTTGATCTCGACGTTGGCTTCTTTGCCAGTGCCAAGGTCTTTTGCAGACACGTTCAAGATACCGTTTTGGTCGATGTCGAATTTGACTTCAACTTGCGGCACGCCACGTGGAGCCGGAGGAATGTCGGTCAAATCAAACTTGCCCAACAACCGGTTGTTGATCGCCATCTTGCGTTCGCCTTGGAACACCTGGATGGTGACGGCAGTTTGGTTGTCTGCAGCGGTGCTGAAGGTCTGCTTCTTTTCAGTTGGGATGGTTGTGTTCCGTTCGACCAAAGCAGTCAACACGCCGCCTTCGGTTTCGATGCCCAAAGTCAATGGAGTAACATCCAATAGCAAAACGTCTTTACGGTCGCCGGCTAAAACAGAACCTTGGATCGCAGCACCCAAAGCGACTACTTCGTCCGGGTTTACGCCGCGGTTAGGGTCTTTGCCGAAGATCGCTTTGACCATCGCTTGAACCTTAGGAACACGGGTTGAACCGCCCACCAAAACGATCTCGTCGATGTCGCTTGGTGAAAGCTTTGCATCTTTCAACGCCTGTTGAACAGGAGTCTTACAACGTTCGACGAGTGGATCGACAAGCTCTTCGAACTTAGATCGCGAGATGTTCATCTGCAAGTGCTTCGGGCCGCTGGCGTCGGCGGTGATGAACGGCAGGTTGATGTCTGACGCTTGAGCTGAGCTCAATTCTTTTTTGGCTTTTTCGCAAGCCTCTTGCAGGCGTTGCAACGCCATCGTGTCGTCGCGAAGATCGACTGCGTTTGATTTTTTAAATTCGTCGGCGACGTAGTTGATCAAAACTTCATCAAAGTCATCGCCACCTAGGTGAGTGTCACCGCTGGTGCTGATCACTTCGAAAACCTTCATGCCGTCGTCGTCATTGAGTTCTAGAACTGAAACGTCGAAAGTACCGCCGCCCAAGTCAAACACGACGATCTTTTGCTCGGACGCCGTTTTGTCCAACCCGTAAGCCATCGCCGCAGCAGTTGGCTCGTTGATGATCCGTGCAACTTCCAGACCAGCGATCTGACCGGCGTCCTTGGTAGCCTGACGCTGAGCATCATTGAAGTACGCAGGCACGGTGATGACGGCTTTGTGAACCGTTTGGCCAAGGTAGGACTCAGCGGCTTCTTTGAGCTTACGCAGTGTCTTGGCCGAGATTTCTTGAGGTGTGTATTCTTTGTCGCCAACGCCGATTTTTACGTATTCGTCTGACTTGCCCTTCACTTCGTAAGGGACCATTTTTTCTTCGGACGAAACTTCGCTGTGGCGGCGACCCATGAAACGCTTGACCGAGTAAACGGTGCGAGTCGGGTTGGTGACGCGTTGGTTTCGAGCGGGAGCACCGACGATGGTTTCGTCGCCGTCGGTGAACGCGATGACGCTGGGGGTGGTACGATCACCTTCTTGGTTTGCAATCACGGTAGGCTCGTTGCCGTCCATGACCGCAACCACTGAGTTGGTGGTGCCGAGATCGATTCCGATAATTTTTTCGCCTTGAGCCATTGTGCTGTCCTTAAATTCTAAAATCTTCACTTCCGTTGGGCTTCACCCAGATCGGACGTATGTACGGTGCGTGGCGGGGTACGATTGGTGTGAGCCACACGAGTTATTTTTTTGATTCAATCTCAGTTCAAACTCAAGTGCGATCCAGTGGCACCGATTCGAATTAAGATTCGTGTTCGATTAGGGGGATTGGTTAAACTAGCAGGCCGTTTCACCGTCGGAGGAGGTGGCCTCACGAGCTAACCAAAGTTTGAAATTGGCAGTTTGCCGCTTCCAACCACGTTCAAAGCAAAGTGTGTGCCAAAAGTCGCAAGAAAGTTCGATCGTTTGTTTTTGGTTTAAAAACGAAGCAAATGAGCAGCAAAAGATGAGTTTGGGGCGGCGGATAAGCCGGGTCTAACATAAAATCGGAGATCCGATGACAAATTGTCATTGCGGCTTTGAAGCCAGAATTTCTCAAGTAAATCAACCAAGACAACGAGTTTCTAAAGTCGGGAATGTGGTTGTGGTCGTATTAAGTTAGTACGACCGTGAAGTTAGTACGACCGAGAATCGATGGTTGGCTGGTTGCCGAGCAAATCGTGTGTCGTGATGAGGTGTGTTCATGAATTCAGATAGGAATTTGATGCAGTCCGATTTCAATCATCTTTTGTGTCGCATCGCTGGCGTCCGTGCTTGGCGTTTTGGATATGTCGGTTGTTTGTGCATCGGGCTGGTTTTGACGATGGGCCTGTCGGTTGCGCGGGGGCAGGTTCAATTTCAACAGCAAGAGTGGCGAGGTTTTGATAGAGGGGCCTCGCTGAACCAGCCGCGCGACTTCGGCGATACGCCTTCGCCCACCGAGATGATGGCTCGGCTGAAGTTTCACAAGCAACAAGAAACGCCGTTGTTTGATTTACTGCGTGAAGCCGGCGTGGATATTTTTTCCAAGCTAAACGACGACGAAAAAAAACTAGCCGGGCGATTCGTCGAAGACATGATCCTGAAAGAGGGAATGGATTCGGAGAAGGTTGCCTCGTTGATGGAGCACATGAACATCAACGACGCTGCCAAGCGAGCGTTGCAAGACGGGATCGAAAGTGCTGGTGGAGGCGAAACGGCGATTTCGCCCGAGGATAGAAAAAAGCTGGCGAACAAAATTCGGCAACAGTTTTTAGAGCAGTCAGGAGATGTACCTGATCGTTTCAAGTCAGCCGGCGATCGTTACTCGCGTCAGCCAAACGCGACTAGCGAACGGCCGTCGCTGTTGCGCCGTTCGGATCGGAGCCGAGGCGACCTTGATAACAAAAACGTTGAAGGGACCGAAGCGGACGATTCAGCTTCAAGCCTTCAAGCGTTATTAGAGAAAACAAAGGAACTCAAAGAACAACTGGCTCGGGAGAGCAGGTTGGGCCGCGATCGGCGCGGGGCAACTGAATCGGTTCCCGGTGATGCGGGGCGCGGCCCTAACACTCGTCCTACTGACGAGCCTTCCTCGTCTTTGGATCGTCGACAGGTTGGCCCCGACAGCCAAGTCGGCCCCGACAGCCAGATCGGCACCGACAGCAAGGTCGGCCCCGACAGCGAAGTCGGCCCCGACAGCGAAGTCACTCCGGACAGCCTTGCCGACGTTTTGGGCGGTCAACCGAACATCGATTCGACTGACTCCAACGTTCAGCCCAGCGACCGTGCGTCCTTGCCCTCGGCGAACAGCCCACTGGCGCAAGAAGCTTTTCGCCAGCTTGAATCGAATTTGAGTGAGCAACAACGGGAAGTCATCAGCGAATTCAAAAACAAAATCCAGAGCGGTAACGTTGGTGGCGAAGAGGTAGGTGAACTGTTTAAAGATTTGAAGTCGGCTCCAAACACGAATCAATTTGCAAGGCGACTTGATGAGTTTGGTAAGGAGCTTGATCTGCCGGTCGACTCAAGGCAACAAATTCAGAATGCTTACGGGCAGCTTACCCGCGAAGACCGGCTTTTGATGCAGCAAGCACTGCAGGGGATCGACTTTGAATCACTGGCGAAATGGGAACAGGATCAGCCCGATTCGGGCCGATCAGGAACTTCGTCGGGAAGTTCGTTGGAAACGGCTTCTGGCGGTTCCAGCGCAAGCCGGCCTTCCCAATCGCAACTTCAAGACCTGGGCCGCGAATTTTTGCAGGATGCCTTGGAGACCTACAGCGATCCAGAATCTGGTTACGAGTTGTCGGACGCGTTCAAACGTTTGAAGGACCAAGCCGAAGGCGTGCGTTCGGATCGCGAGCTGGCGAACTTTGGAGACCTTTCGAAACAATTGTTTGAAGACAGTTCGAAAATCTTTGACGGTGCTAACTCGTCGTCCGAAGACCGCAAAAAACGCGGCTTGAAGCCTGGGCAGCGTTTAGACCAACTGCTAACTTCTGCCGCACAAAAAGCGTTTGCGAAAAAGAAAAACGACGCTGCCGATCAAGACGATTCTGTTTTCGGCGGCGTGCTGAACCAAGCCCTTGGTGCGGCCCTTGATCAAGCCGTCTCGGCAGCCGACGGCGATCTTGAAAATCGTAATCGTGATGTCGCGCAAGGCTGGGATCAATCGGCGGCGGGTAACCTAAATCAAAACGGTTTGCTTGACGGTTTTGCACAACCACCTAATAACTACACGGAAAACGGCAACGGCGTTGGGCCTTTTGATTCCGACACGAATTTCCCGACAGATAATTCAACTGACAATAAGAACTCGGACGCAGAAAACTCACTTCAAGATACGATTCAAGACTCAGCGGCGAACTTCACCGACGCGATTTCGGACTTGGACATCAGCTGGCAGCAAGTCGTCTACGTCGTCGGTTTCATTGTCTTGCTCGCCGGCAGCATTTATTTGCTCAGCGGACTCTTGCAACCTGTCAGCAAGGCAGAATTACAGCAACGCGAGCTGCAGCTGAAGTTAAAAAATCGGTCTGCCAGCCCCAAGGACTTGGTCGAAGCGGTCGATTTGTTTTTGCTGTCGCGTTTTGGCGCAGCTTCGTCGTGGTGGAACGCGAATCACGCTGCCGATCAGATTTCGAAGGTTCAGCCGGAAGGCCAAGATAAAGTCGCGTCGCTGTTTCAAGTTTATCGATGGTCGCGTTACCAGCCCGACGGCGATACGCGTGTTTCGCCAGAACAAAACGAACAGGTCAAATCGACGTTGCGAGAGTTGAGTCAAGTTCCGGTGGCGTCGTTTGTAAAAGCGAAGTCGTCGGGTGCGAGTGATGCTCGGTCGACGGTTCATGACGCCGAGGGCCAGTCGTGATTCTACGGATTCGAAATTTTGTATCTGCGACGCTGATGTGCTTGGTCGTTTTTCTGACACTGCTTTCGGGTCGCGTCGGATTTGCTCAGCAAACGACGGCCGAAGATTGGGCGTTTGGCTACGAAGCTTTTAATTTGTTGTTGCAGGAATCGGACATCGAAATATGTTCTCGCGAGGAATGGTTCCGAATTGACGATGACGAAAAGTTCGTGGTGTTTATCAATTTCAACTCAGACGTTGATTGGATCGAAGTGATCCACCAAGTGCCCGCTTTGGTGATGTCTTCCATGGGTGAAAATTTAAACGCTAGGTTTCGTCCAAATTTGGGGCTGGTTGAATCCGACAGTCCATTAAATTTTTACTCGTCGCGCGACTGCCCGATCGTCCGCCCTGATTCCGAGCACGAAGTTTTTCTAGGTGTCGATTCGTTGGTCTGCAACACACCAGGGTATATCTCGCGATTGTTTCGTCAGACCGTGACCGTGGCCGACACGCAGATTTATCCGCGCACAAAGAATTCGCGCCGCGAGGCGCGTAGTCGAACATTTTCGATGATCGCCGAAGATCCGTCGAAGCGAATGTGGGTGGCGGATCCGTTGCTGTTCACTAACCAAATGATGTTCAAAGCGGATGGCTTGCGTTTTGCAGACAACACGGTTCGCTGGTTGTCCGACGAGTACCGTCGGAAGAACGTGTTGTTGGTGATCGACGGTGTCGAACAAGCGGCCGTGGATCCAAACGATTTGGAGATTTTGGCGCCGGTTCCAACTCATGGCGAAGTCATCGAAGCGCTGCAAAAATTGCCGCGAAAAGAAATGCTTGAGTTCGCAAACTCGGTGGCGCAGTTAAGCGAAGAAGAAGGTCTTTTGAACGACATCGCGCACAAGTACACCGACAACTTAAAAGACGGGCAGGTGCTGCGGCTGATAATTTTCGTGGTCTTTATTTGTTGTGTGCTGTTTGGGCTGGTAACTTACTTTTGGCAGCGTCGAATTTTGCGGCGGACTGCCAGTGTGACGACTGGCCGGCGTCGACAAAATTTGTCAAAACGTGAAGGCTCTTCGGAGGCCTCCGAACGACAGGCGGCAGCGTCGTTGTTGTTGAATGCGTTTTGTTTGGAAGTTGCCGACCGACGACTGGCTGACTGGCCGGAGTTTCCGACGCCGATCATAAGTAGAGATAGCAGCAGCGGTAGCGTTGCGGTACAAGCGACCAACGAGATGGCGGACGCCTATTGGAAACTTCGCACCAAACCAAAGACTTATTGGACGAAAGAAAACTTGATAGATTTAGAACGAGCAACCCACCGCTGGCGAAAATTAATTCAAAGCAGCGCGATTGAGATCGAAACCGAACTGGTTTAGCTTGGTCGGGTGTCGCGGTCGAGTTGCTTGGCGATTACAAGACAGCGATAAGTTGCAAAAAACGAACTGCAGAATCAAACTGCAAAACAAACCCATTTAAAGTTGAATTTAGACGAACCGAAAATAGATGACACACGATCCGCAAATTAATCCCGCGTCGAACGACGTGACGGGCATCGCTGCTCAAGCCAATCAATTGCTGGCCAACACTCAAGCGATGTTAGGCCAAAGCCTGATCGACATGGCGACGCCGATCGAGTTGGTGATGATCGCCGCGGTGGCTCAGGGCCACGTGTTGTTGGAGGGAGTTCCCGGCACGGCCAAGACAACGCTGTGCCGAACACTGGCAAGTGCTGTTGGTTTGGACTTCCGCCGGATTCAGTTCACGCCGGACTTGTTGCCTTCGGACGTGACGGGCACCAAAATTTTGGATCAAGAAAAAACAAAATTTGTGTTGCAGCCCGGGCCGATCTTTTGCCAGTTATTGTTGGGTGATGAACTCAACCGCGCACCGGCGAGAACGCAAGCAGCGTTGCTGGAGGCGATGCAAGAAAACCAAGTCACGATCGAAGGCGATACGCTGCCTCTGCCTCAGCCGTTCATCGTGCTGGCGACGCAGAATCCGGTCGAACAAGAAGGCGTCTATCGTTTGCCGGAGGCTCAGCTGGACCGGTTTTTGTTCCGTGTGAATGTTGGCTATCCAGAACGCGACAGCGAAATTGATTTGCTGGATTTGCAAGAGCGAACTCCAGCCAAGATGGAACAGATTTGCGATGCCAAGACGCTGTTGGTGTTGCAAAAGGCGGTGCCGCAGGTTCATGCGACGCAAGAGATCAAAGAGTACATGGTTGACCTGATACGAGCGACGCGTGAGCATCGCGAGGTGTTGTTGGGGGCGAGCCCGCGGGCGGGGATTAACCTGTTGAAAGCGGCTCGGTCGCGAGCATTGTTTGCGGGGCGGAATTTTGTTTCGCACGAAGACGTCCAAGCGATGGCCGGGCCTGTATTGGAACACCGAATCATCATGCGTCCCGAGGCGGAATTGTCCGGGCACGCCGCGAGTGATCTGGTGTTGGATGTTTTGCGTAGCGTTCCAATTCGAGAGGCGTAGGCGAGATGCTTACCGTTCGTAGTAGCATTTTGATTTTTCTGTCAGCTACCGGGTTGGCCTTTGGCATCCTAGTAAAGCAAGAATCCGTTGCGTTGACCAGTTTGGCAATTTTGTTGCTGGTTTGGTTTCAGTGGGTTTCGTTTGCCACGATGCGCCGGTCGAATCGAAGGTTTCGTGATAGCTTCCGGCGCTCGATTGATTTGCAGGCCGATGCGACAGTCACGATCGTGACCGACCGAAGTTATGAAGTGGAACTGCGGTTTGATTTGAGTAAGCTTCGTCCGGGGTACCGGATTACGATTCAGGATGTGGTTCCCGACGGGTTTGTGGTTTCTGGGCTGTCAGAAATTGTGTTCGAGTCTCCGACCAAAGGCTTCTGGCCTTCGCTGTCGATCGGGGGATCCGGTGAAACGGAGTCTGTTGACGGGCAGGGGATAGGGCAGGGGGGGAAGCCGTCTGGCGGGCGGATCGCGAGACTGAAGTACCTGGTGGAGACGCCGGTTTGCGGGAAGTTCGTTTTTCCGGGGATCAAGCTTGAGATTGCGGACACGATCGGGTTTTTTCGTTCGCAGCAATTTATCGCGTTCGAGCAAACGCTGACGGTGCTGCCGTTTTTGATTCGACCGCAGACGACCGTATCGGTTTTGAAACACAATAACCTCCAGCAACATCTTGGCCATCATCGTCATCGCAGTTCGGGGATTAGTTCGGAGCTGCATGGCATTCGCGACTATCGCCCAGGAGATCCGCCGCGTTCGATCGCTTGGAAGGCCACGGCGAAGCTGGGTAAAATCATGACGACGGAGTACGAGAACGAGGTTCCTGTTCGCGCGACGTTGCTGGTGGATTTGGGTGGTTATCAGTTCGAGGGCCGACCGTTGGCTTCGGCCGGAGATCGTGCGATTAGCACGGCGGCGTCGATTGCGAGGTTGTTGTTGGCTGACCGCGATCCGGTGGCGGCGTTGTTGGTTAATGATGATAAAACGATTCGAGTGGAACACGGGTGTGGCGAGCGGCATCTTGCGAAGTTGATGCAGTTTTTGATTCGCTTTTCGGACACTCGACCGCCGCTATCGCATTTGCGGTTGTCTGATTTGATCAGGGTGGTGTTCGAGCATGCGTTGCTGCGGTTTCCAGATTTGATGGACGAAAAGTACAACCATGGGCGGTTGCCGTTTAGTTTGTTTCGTTTTCGAACGGCAGAGACGGATTACTTTTTGCGGCCGTTGGCGGTGCTGTTTGAGCATCTCTATCGATTGCCAATTGGAACGGCGATCAGGCTTCAGTTCGACAATAGGAAAATGCGAGAGTATTGCCTGAGGTATGCGACGGATTACTCGTTGGATTCCACGTCGACATCGCTGGCGCTGGATCCGCCTTACCAAGATGTTGGCCAATGGGTGAATGCCCGAAACCGAAATTGGTTAGAGCTCTCGGAGAAACTAAATCAATTGCGAGCCAAGGCAAAAGAAAACGAATTGTTCGTGATCGTCGCGCCCGAACCGCATGATGTGTTAAGTTTAGAGTTGATGGAGTCGTCGATTAAAAAGACGGTCGCGGCCAAGCATCGATGTGTTTTTATCGCGCCCGAAGCGCCGGCGGTACCGACTAACTTTTCGGATCCTACCGCGGCCAGAATCTTTGAACGGTATCACGGTGACGACTATCGTAGAGCCGAAAGCGATTTGGGGGGGCGGTTGCAAGCGTTGGGCGTAGCGTTTGCTCGAATTGACCATCCTGAAATCATGCAAATGGTGGCCGCGGAAATTGGCATGTTGCAATCTGGAGCCAGACGTGGGGCAGGTCGAGCGAGGGCGATTCGGTGATTAGAAAAAAAATAGATGTGAAAAATGATTCGACCGAAAACTTTATTGAAGCCGATCAGCTAGTGGGCAGTCATCGCCGACCGGTTGCTTGGATGCTGGCGTTGCAAGTTGCACTGTTCGGGCTGCTGTTGATCGGATTGGCGAGCCCCTCGTTGGGAGCGGCGGTTGCGATGGTCGCTTTGTTGTCGGGCTTCCTGTGGTACGTGAATTCGGTTTGGCTGACGGCGTTTTTGATGGTGGTGGTTGGAGCACAGGTCATTCAGACCGGCGGTAGAAGAGTGTTCTTTATCGAAAGTGCTGTTTTGCTGAGTTGCGTGTTGATTGTGTTGATGCTGGTGGTCAGCTTTCGGTACATCGAACTTCGTAGCTACAGCCGAGTCTTTCAGCTGGGGAAGTCTTATCGTGGATTGAAAGCAACGAAGCAATCGAAACTGTTTCAGACGGTGAGTGTTGTGCTGGGGCAACTTGTGCGGCGGCAGTGGTATCATTCGTTGTTTGCGATGATCGCGGCGTTTTTGTTGTTGCGGATGGTTCCAGCGACCAAACAGTGGACGCAAGATTATTGGTTGGAGCCGGCGGGGGGGCGGTTTATCTTTCTGGCGTTCGTATTGTTTCTTGGCTGGTTTGTTTGTCGAGCGTTGTTTTCGATGTGGGATTGGTTTGGTTTGTCTCCCAAACAAGCCGACGTCGCGATGCGCTCATGGGCCAATCGGGAGTTCTGGTCTGAGATGGCGGGGGTGGAGCGACGAGTGAGTAAATTGCGACGGCAGGATTTAGACGAAGGCTAGCTGGGGTGATTGGTTTTGATTGGCGAGTGTGATTGAGTTTGCGGTTCTGAGTATTATTGACGATCGAACAGAGGAAGTGCGATGATTGGTTTTTATGAAGTTTTGGGGATTACTTTGATGTTGGTTGGGTTGGCCCTGATCGGATTTTTGCTGATGTTGTCGCTTAACCGGGCGATTTTTGAGGCTGCGGCGTTATCGTTTCCGGCGGCGATCGTGTTTCGGGCTGGTGTGGGGTTATTCCGCATGGGCACCGCGGCTAGGATTGCGATGAAGTTGCATGAATCAGATCGCGGTTAGTCCCGGTCAAAGTTGATGGAGACGATGAAACCCTGTAAAACCATTAGACATCGCACATTTCGGTGATGCTGGGCTGCGATGGAAAGGGGGGGGCGATTTTTTTTATTTATTTCCAGATATCACGAAACCCTCCGGCGGTTCGCAGGTTGAAGGCTTTGGGTCGGCACTTTTTTCCGGAAAGTTGTTGGATGCCACGAGTCGGTTTGACGCTGGCATATCCCAGCTTGGTACGCTTGATAGCAGTAGCTAATTCTACAGTTCAGACAAAGTTAACGGAGTTAAACATGTTAAAGTCAGCTTACAACATTCTGATTGCTGCCTCAGTGGCCTTGATGATGTTTGGTTTTGTTTCACAAGCCGATGCTCAACGTGGCGGTGGTGGAGTCCGTGGCGGTCGCGAACAAACAAACGAACTGTCGTTGCTGAGCAACGAGAAGATTCAAGAAGAGCTTGAATTGGTCGACGATCAAGTCGAAGAAATCAAAGAGCTCGGCGATGAAATGCGTGCTTCGATGCGTGAGATGTTCAGTGGTCTCCGCGAGAGCATGTCCGACGCGACGAATGAAGAGCGTCGTGAGATGTGGGGTGGGATGCAAGAAGAAATGCAAACACGCTACAAAGAACTTCAACCAAAAATCGAATCAGTTTTGTTGCCGGCGCAAGTACAGCGTTTGGCTGAAATCAAATTGCAGGCCACGGTTCGTCGATCGGGTGGTTTGACTAGCGAACGCGGTAGCCAAGCTTTGAAGGAGCAATTGGATATCTCTGACGAACAGTTGGAAGCCATGAAGGAAAAGGCTGAAAAAGTTCGGGAGTCTTTAGCTACCAAAATTGAAAAGCTTCGCAAAGAAGCCGAAGCGGAGGTGTTGTCGGTTTTGGATACTGAGCAACGCGAAAAGTACGAAGAGCTGATGGGCGAAACGTATGATATTGACGGCTTGTACCAGCGAGGCGGCGGTGGCGATGCGGGCGGCCGCGGTGGTGATCGTGGTGGCCGAGGTGGTGATCGTGGTGGCCGCGGTGGTGACCGAGGTGGCCGCGGTGGTGATCGAGGTGGCCGCGGTGGAAATGGCGATAGCGAAGAAGC
>JALZWN010000174.1 GCA_023300235.1 Mariniblastus sp. | reverse complement strand
ATTCGACCACTCGGCCAGCCTTGCCTAGGCGAGGCCGTAGAACTGCTGAGCCGTGCCACCGAAAATCTGTGCTTTGTCGGATTCGCCCAGCGTTCCCACGATTCCATCAAGTGCCGAATACACTTGAGCGTAGCTGCCCGCCAGTTCGCAAACGGGCCAATCCGAACCATACATGCAACGCTGCGGGCCGAAGGCTTCGAGTGCGGTTTCGACATAGGGCCGCAGATCATCCGGCGTCCAGTTTTCCCAATCGGCTTCGGTGACCATCCCCGAAAGCTTACAGTAAACGTTTTGATGAGCCGCCGCGGCTTTGATGTCGACAGCCCACTCGTCGAATTGGCGCTCTTTGATATTGGGTTTGGAAAGGTGATCGATCACCAACGGCAAGTCAGGCACATGTGCAGCCACCGCGGGCGCGTGCTTTAGATGCTTGGTGAAAAACAATAACTCGAACGGCACACCATGACGCTCGAGTACTTTCAGGCCCGCCAAAACGTCTGGCCGAACGATAAAGTTGTCGTCCGATTCGCCTTGGGTGATATGTCGGATTCCAACAAACTTAGGATGGGCTTCAAATTCAGACAGCTGATCCTCGCAAGCATCGCTTGCCAAATCAACCCAGCCAACGACGCCAGCCAGAAATGGATTCTGTTCGGCCAACCCCAACACCCAGCGGTTTTCTTCGATGTCGTGCTGAGTCTGCACAAAAATCGCTTGGTCCACGCCCGACGCTTTCAACAATGGCTCAAGGTCCTCGGGCAAATATGTTTTGTGAATGGCTGCGTGCTGCGGTTCGGCCAACCAAGCGTGGTCGAACGGCATGTCGAGTTTCCAAAAGTGTTGATGCGCGTCGATGATCATGGCGTTACTTTTTGAGGAAAAGTGATATTGAATCGGCAGAGGCTTTTGAACCCTCGCCGTAGGATTTTTCATTCAGCCAAAAACGGCCAACCTAAACGATCCAATCATATTAGCAATCGAAAACGAAAAAGGGGAGCGGACCTATCCAAACCACCGTGCTCACTTGAAAAACTGGCTCTTCGCCAAATTCTAGGCCTGAGTTTGTAGGCGAACCGGAAGGCGGAGGCGGCAGCGCCAACCCAAACGCTTCCGACCACTGACATTCCAGCCGGTCTTAGCCACCGTAATGCTCCACACAACGAGGCCTTTGCCCCAAACTTCGATCCGCGTTCCACTGCTAGAAGATTGTATTTTCAAATGAATGTGAGCGGTGGTGTTCACCGGAACACTGCCGCCTCCGCCTTCCGGATCGTCGTTAAACTAACCACTTCCGTAGCAACCAACTTTTGCGGCTAACCGAAACGGCCCAGCATGGACGCCACCAAATCGCTGGCTAGGAAACCGCCCCCCCCTCGATCACACCGGCGTTCCGCTTTCCAACTGCGAAAGCTCTTTCCCAACGCCGGATCTGTTTCGCCAATTCCAGGTGATGAACATCAGCATTGCGACGTCTAGCAAAACTTCGCAAACCATGAACCAGCCGCCATGGTGATTTCGATCCCAATAACTAACCGGGCTTGCGAAGCGGTAGTTCCAGTTAAGCGGAAAGAACAACACGGGTCCGTCATCGTGATGCGTCAGAACGTCAACGATCGAATGCAGCATGCAGGCGCCAAAGAAAAAGCAAAACCAACGGCCGAGTTGCAACCGGATTCGTTTGAGCATGATCGCTAACCCAAACAAGGCGATCAGCATCGTGGGCGAATGCAAAAAGTTGTGGAGTGCGATCCACACTGGATCTTTAAAATACAGATCATCGAACAAGTGGTGAAACACTCGTTCGTCTTCCCAACCCAAAACGTTTCGAAAGTAGTAGATACCTCCGAACGACAGAAAGTACAGCGGAACGTCCGGCGCGATCGATCCTACCCCCAACGCCCACCGCGGACTGTTTCTCACCCAAGGGATAAACCTGCCCGCAAAAATCGTCATCAACCAGTGCGAAGGTGTATTCATGTCGATGAAACGATCGTGACAAGGAAACCGCGGCGAGCGAGCGTCAGCGATTGCCGAAGCAAGCGACTGAATCGCAGCACTAGAAGATCAAGCGTTCAAACCAGCCGTTGACGACCGACCACATCAAACCCAAGATCAAAACCGAAGCCCCCATCGGAATGAAGATGGCTTTTAAAATCAATGATATCGAAGGGCTACTTTGAGCCGATTCGGCATCGGCGGAAAGTCGAGCGGCACTGGCGGCGGCGACTTGAACCGAACGCTGCTCGTTGATTGACACCGCCGAGGTGGCCTGAGATTTATCAACCGACGATTCTGTCGTCGCTTCAATCGAATCGATCGAAGCATCCACTTTGGCGTCGGGAACCGAAATGTAGGCGTTAGCAAGTTGAGCATCAACGACCGGTTCGGCGCTGCCAGCGACGAACGGCGCTTCATCGGCCAGGGCAAATTTAACGCGAGCGTTGTCCGCACCTTCGACTTCTTCCCACGGGACTTCGGCAAGTGCTGCGTGCACCTTAGAGTCTTGGATCACCGTCGATTCAGTTGTTGCGGGCTTTACTTTTGGTTCAGCATCGTCTGACACTTCAGATTCTTGATCGGGCGACGCCTCCGTTTCACCAGCAACGGGTACTTCATCAATGTCCCAATCATCGTCGCCGTCGATATCACCAACGTTGTGATAAAAGCTTGCTCGTTCGAACGCTTGTGGGTCGATCTTCTTCAGGTCCTCTAAGTGCTTGGCAGCTTCGGGCTTTGGGCAGACGAGCAAATAAGCGACGATCGGCACGCGTTGCCAGTTTTCTTTTTTGTCGAGCGTTTTAAACCGCTTGACTAGTTTCTCCATGACCGTCCAATCGCCCCAGCGCGCGAGGTCTTCGATCACAATGTCGGCGTGATCGGGATGATCCAAAATGGTGCGGACGGCGGACACGATATCGGCGGTCGAGATGATATCGGTTTCGGCTGCATGAAAACGCAAGGCTTCCATCACATTGGTTAAATCAACGTAGTCCGCGTCTTCGTTGGAAAGGAATTTTTCTTGAATCAGCGGCAGCCCTTTTTTGCCGACCAGCGTCAAGTAGCATCCAACCAACGCATCCAGCCCCGCTTGTTGTTTGCGGTTGTCCGAACGGATCAGGCCTTCAAGCATTTTGGCGTCTTCGGGTTTGCCGCACACGCCCAACATGGTGAAGTAAAGTCGACGTCGATTGATAGTCGTTTTGGGGGACTTGATGTACCCAAGCAACTTCTCTCGCTGCATTTGGTCTTTCAACTCCAACAAGTCTTCATAGGGAGCGGCAGCAAATTCATCGAAGGCATCAAAGGCGAGAATCTTTTCTTTGTCTTCAAAGTACTGCTGAAAGAAAGCCAGTCGCTCGGGACCACTCTCGGGTAGCTCACGGATTTTCTGCAAGTAATCAAACACTCGCTCGGTAGCTTTGATCGGTGTCGTCCAAGCGATGTCCGGTGCTCCTTGGCCCATGATCAAAAACTTTTGGCCAACCGGATAAACGCCAACGACTTGCGTCTTAAAAGTCATGCCCGGCTTGACGATTTTTTTGCCCTTAAGCACGCCGACGATTTCGAACTTGCCGTCGGGAAAATCAAACGTGTCCGTCTCGGGTGGTTTTGGCGATTCGATTAGCTTGGCAACGACCGCGACGTCTTGCTGATCGATCTGCTCGGTAAACGTCAACGCTACCGCCGAACAGAAAGGACAAGTCGCCATCGCGAAGGCTTGCTGTCCAATAAATACGCACAGCCCAACGATCACTAACGCGAGGATCGTGGCTGGACGGAATAGTAACAAGTCGTAGCGAGAACGCATAAGCGTGGGCACCAAAATGAAGTTTTGAGTCTGCGGTATGTTAACGTTTTCTCGCCGTTAAGCAAAACAGTTTTAAAGAAACCTTTACAAATAAGCCTTGCTGGCATCGGACAGTAAGTAAAGTGCTGGACAATCGTCGTATTTTAAAGACCGTCGGGGTTTTGGGCGAACTGGTTCACCCACTTGACTTTTTTCTACCGGTTCCTCGCTCACGCGTCGGGCGACCTTTTGCGCTCGCTGATGCTCAGTTCCTCGCTAACGCCGGGCCACCCTAACACCCAGAACCAAAGACCG
>JALZWN010000173.1 GCA_023300235.1 Mariniblastus sp. | reverse complement strand
CGAGCTAGAGCAGATCCTTCACGGAATTGATCGGCTGAGTTTAACGTCCAGCCGGAGGTCGAAAGCCGGAGGCGGCAGCGTCCCCCCAAACTGCATCGGCCGCCGACAAATCAATGAGCTGGCTGTTGCTCCGCCGCGACTTGCTGGAATTCGTCTTGGGCGAAGGCGTACATCGTAAAGCCGATCAACACCATCCCGCAGCTGACCAGTTGAGAAATCGTCAGCCCGGTTCCCAGTTGCCCGGCTTCGTCTTGCCGGACGATCTCCATCAAGAATCGTCCGATCGGATACAAAATCAACATCAACGCAAACACTTGTCCGTCTCGCCGTTTGAGCGTCCAAAAATACCACAACACCATGCTCAGCAACAACGCATTGATCGCACTGTAGATCTGCGTCGGATGGGTGCGAGCCGAACGGTCCGGCAACGCGCTGACCGGAATGGTGACCGAGGCGCCGTCTTCGGTTTGCAACACCGCCGTTGGCCAGTTGCGATCGAACGTGGCCTTACCTACTTCCCCTTTGGCAAATCGCAATAAATCACTATCACCCTGCTGAAGCCAACTGACTCGAATTTGATCGCCAGCCACGATTCCATGTTGATCCGCGAACGATCCCTCGGCGACTTGCTCAACCGAGACAGGAAACTGCGTCTCTGGATTCCGGTCCAGCGTGCCTGTAACTCCCAGCAGATCACCGGTTTCCAGCTGACGCATGTAAGGCGGCGAACCGGCGGGGAAGGTGACCGCTGGATATTCGTCACTGCAAACGCCACCGTAACAGCAACCGTTCATCAAGCATCCAATCCGACCGATTGCCAGGCCCAAGACCATGCCCGGAGCAATCAAGTCCGCCGTGCGCCAAACGGGGATTTTGTTAATCTTCAAAAACACCAATGCGGCCAGCGTTCCACCGATCAAGCTGCCGTAAACAACGAGCCCACCTTGAGTCATGTTCACGGTTCTAGCTAGCGCCTCCAGCGTAATGCCGTTTGGGAAAAACTGATCTGATTTTTGGACTACATAAAACAAACGAGCGCCGGCAATGCCACACAGCATCATCCAAAATCCCAGCTGAGTGATTTGGTCTTTTGAAACGTTGACCTTTTCGCACCGTGACATCACCACCCCGACACCAGCCACAATCGCCGTCAGTAACATCAGCCCATATCCGCGAACCGCTAGTCCTTGGATAATTCCCGGTCCGGTCGGATCTGCCGGGTTGATGCCCAGCACCTCGACTCTTGGAATCACAAAATGAATCGCGGCAGCCACGATCAAAAACATCGGCAAAAAACCCCATGTCTCGTTGGAGTTACCATGCCTGAAAAACTGCCAAGCCAAGAACAACGCCCCCAAGCACAGCCAACCAATGAGCAGTGGGCCGTCGAGCAACCAGTGCGGAATAAAAAACAGCGTTTGTTGCATGAGCCTGAGGTGCTTTGCGCAATGGGAGATTTAAGCCAAATGATGATCAACGGTCGCTTGGGCACGACTTTGCGAAACTTAACCTTAGTAAGCCTACTCGATAATCCGGTTGTCGATCAATCGAGTTTTGCCGACATGAGCGGCAATCAACGCCACGACGGGCAAACGGATCGGGTCGCTGGTCTCTAGATCGACCGGGTTTACCACGATCGCGTAGTCAATCGAATCCACGCCGCCATCGATAAGCATTTGTCGCATCTCCGTGATGACTTCAAAACCGTCGGTTAGCCCCGACTTGATCTGCGACTCGATTTCGTCCAGCGTCTTGCTGAGCGTTAAAGCGACTTCACGTCCTTCGGCGGACAGGTAAGCATTCCGAGAGCTAAGCGCCAAACCGTCTTCGTCGCGAACGATCGGGCAGGCACAAATTTCGCAGGGCACGTTGAGATCTTTGACCATCTGTTTGACGACAGCGACTTGCTGGAAATCTTTTTGCCCGAAGAACGCCTTGTCGGCTTGAGTCATATTCAGCAGCTTCAAGACCACCGTCGCCACGCCGGCAAAATGAGTCGGGCGGAATTCACCTTCTAATTTCTTTGAGATTTTCGGTGGGATCACGCGAGTCGTCGCCTCCGGAGGGTAGACGTCTGCTTCGCTTGGAGCAAAGACGACGATGTCTCCGAGTTGCCCCAGTTGCTGGAGGTCTTGCTCGAGCGTCCGCGGGTAAGCAGCCAAGTCCTCCGTCGGTGCGAACTGAGTTGGATTCACGAAAATCGTTACAATCGTGACGTCAGCCTGGCTCAAGCTTGCCTTGGCCAAGCTCAAGTGGCCAGCATGCAGGGCGCCCATGGTGGGAACGACTCCAATCGATTTAAACTGCCCCTTGCAATCCGCAATAAACGGCTTCAGCTCTGCGAGAGAGTCAATAACTTGGGTTGGCAATGGAAAATCCTGATGAAAAACGAACACATATCGACGATAACGCATTATGGCGTATATCTGTCGTTCGCAAAGACCGTGTTCCACGATACGGTCCACGATACGGGGCCTGTCCCCCGCCTCCCCCCCGCAAACCATTGAGTTTTTGCGAAGGCTGAATCAAGAAGCCAACCGCATGTGCTACAATGCATGTAATAGTAGGCAGTCCAAATACGAGGCGAACCAGCCAGTGGTTTTCCAGCGAATGTGTCACTGAAACGATCAGGGATCCAACGATGAGCATCGAACAACCAAAACCAACCGGTCAACCAAAACCGCAAAATGTAAAGCAAGCTCGTGCGGAATCACGTCAGCAGCAAGCTGAAAAAGATGATGAAGAAAAGCACGAAGGAGATTACGGGAAAAGCCAATTGCTCGCGATGGCGCCGAGCTGGTTGTTCAGCTTCGTGTCTCACCTCATCTTGATTTTGTTTTTGGCATTTTGGTTGTTGCCGTTGATCCCGGAGGCAGAAATCGCCTTCACCAGCGGCACCGAGTCCGGCGCATTGGACGACTCGATGGAACTTGAGTTGGACAGCTTGGACAGCGAAGCGTTGGAAGAGCTTGAGTCGTCGGCGATTGAGACTGAGATTCAAAACGAACTAACCGAAGTTTCCAGCGAGGTTGAGCTTCCAACAACTGACCTTTCGGACATCGGCACTTTGTTTGCCCCGGAAGAGATGGCCACAACGACCGTGGTCGAACTTGCTTCATCCACTGGCAATGAACTGAGCGGACGTGGGGCCGACAGTCGAAAGCAACTCGCCCGAGCCAGTGGTGCTTCCGGTGAATCCGAAGAAGCGGTCGACTTAGCATTGCAGTGGATCGTTAAACATCAGCTTCCCAACGGCAGCTGGAGCTTTGACCACACCGAAGGCGACGGAGCGTTTCGTAACACTCCCGGAAAAGGTAGTCATGCCGAAGCCAAAATTGCTGCTACAGCAATGGCCATACTGCCCCTGCTGGGCGCCGGTCATACCCACGTTACCGGCGAACACAAAGAAGCGGTCAAAAAAGGTTTTGAGTTCCTGAAGCGTGCCGGTGCTCGTCGTAGCTTGCAGATGATTTCGTACACCGAACCCAGTGGCAACCTATACTCGCATGGCTTAGCCACCATCGCGTTATGCGAGTGCTATGCGATGACTTACGACAAAGAACTTGAACCGTACGCTCAAGGGGCGATCAATTTCACGATGTATGCACAGAGTCCTTCCGGTGGATGGCAGTACCGCCCGCGAGAAGGCGGTGATACGTCAGCGGTTGGATGGCAGCTGATGGCTTTGAAAAGTGCTAAAATATCGGGCCTAAAAACGAATGAAAAAACGTTCCGAATGGCCGGTCAGTTTCTTGATAGCGTGTCAAATTCTCAAGGAACCGAATATGGCTACAACACCAAGCCAGGCACCAGAGCTCGCCCGACCTTGGCCAGCATCGGGTTGCTGTGCCGGATGTACTTGGGTTGGAAACAAGATCGAAGCGAACTGGTCGACGGAATGGCTCGGATCTCAAAAGTCGGCCCGGACACCAATTTCGGCATCGACATGTACTACAACTACTACGCCACTCAAGCAATCAAGCACATGTACTTCGGTAAGCCTCAATGGAAGAGATGGAATTTAGAAATGCGAGATTTCTTGGTCGGCACGCAAGACAGCAAAGGAAACGCGAGAGGCAGTTGGCACTTTGCCTCGCGCGGCGCGCCTGACCGCTGGGGCCCCCACGGTGGGCGTTTGTACGACACCGCGATGTCTTGCATGACGCTGGAAGTTTACTATCGCTTCTTGCCGATCTACGACAAGAAAGCCACCGAAGACAACTTTGAACTGTTCGAAGACTAGTTAACGCGTTGAACCATCCCGAAACACGACAGGGCCGAGTGAATTCAGTTTCACTCGGCCCTGTTTTTGTTTCGTACATGCGTCAGCAAACAATGAAAGCCCGCCGCGCCAGCCATGTCCGCAGACAGGCTGCAAGCACCAGCTCCACATTTTTTTAACTTCGCCAAAACGCCAAAACAACAAACGACAAACGTGACCGCCATGAACGCTACTTTGGTTCGTAGCCGAACTCGCTCATGTACGCTTGCCAGTTGCTGTCAATCTCCAGCTTCAGCTTCTCGTCAAGCTCATGCTCGTTCTTTTTATGCGACTTTTTGACTTCAAAATAACTTTGAACGCTCGGCTTAACTTCCTCAAACCCTCCGAGCTCCAACTGCTGATACGCTCTTTCCAACTGCTCAATCGGCTGTGCGACCAGATCCTCAAACCGAACTTCGACCAAACGATTGGCAGGAATCTGCTGGCGGTGTTCAAAGTAGGATTCGTACATCAAATCCTTGCACTCAAAAATATAATTTTTTAGCCAAGTATCGTCATACTTGGGAACTTGAAAACTTTGCAGCAAATCCAGCAGCTTCCACAACCGCATCGTCGAAGGAACCAGCTTGTACGGGTGCCGCGACAGGTGAATGAACTTCGCATCGGGAAACCACTTCGCCAATTGAGCAATCCGCCCGGTGTGTGGAGGCGACTTCAGAACCAGCCTTGACTGGTAACGCAACGTAAGCGATTTCAAAAACGTTTCCATGGCATCGTGAAGCTGACGCTCGACCGCAGGTGAAGCGTTATCGAAGTTCAATTCAAGATGATCGCGGTTGAGTCGGTTGGCAAACGCGATCCGCCGATAAGGAGTTGAAACGCCATACCCAATCAAAGCAAAATCGTCTTCCTGCGGTGAACTGGCACTCATGGCCATGTTGTCCATCGGCCGTCGTGCCGGCAGTAACATTTGAACCACAGGATAAAAGGCGGGGCGCGACACCAAGAAATGCGTCGGAATGAAGGCCTCAAAGTTCGACGGAAAATTGAACCGAGCATCCAACGAAATCAATTCATGCATCAACGTTGTGCCCGATCGCCAATGCCCCACGATGAATACGGGAGGCCCAGTTAGCTTGGCGTTGGCAATTTTCTTTCGATAGGCCAATCGTTGAACGGCGGCCAAACCTGAGTTGACGACCGAACACATCCCAATGGCCCCCGCCATGGGATACCGAGTCGGATGAATCTGAAAACGATTTTCTTTGAGCAGACTAAAATAGTCCCCCATGCGCATGCCACCCCAAAACCGCGGTGCCCATGGCGGGTACCAGTTCGGCTTTGGCTTTTTGGAGGGCTTGGGCATAGATGTGAATCGTCAAAACTAGGCGATAAATTGTGGGACAGAGCAGGATAGTGGGGGGCGATTGGAAAAGGTCATTCATGCTAAGACTGACACAGCCCGCACGAATTTTGCTTCACGGCTAACTTCCATTCTGGTTTAAGCAGCCCGCTTGGGTTCGTCCAATTGAGGCACAATCCTACCCTGAGGTGTCCGGAGATTAAACAGCCCAAAAATCTCATCCTTGGAAAGACCACGCCGCGAAGGCGAATCACCATCGGACAAAATTTCACGGAACAGCTCTCTTTTGTCTTCCAATATCTCGTGAATTCGTTGTTCGATCGTGCCCTCCATGATCATTCGCGTGATCGTCACGCTGCCCGCGGCGCCGATACGGTGGGCCCGGTTGATGGCTTGATCTTCAATGGCTGGGTTCCACCAGCGGTCAAATAGAAACACGTAGCGGCAAAACTGAAGGTTCAAACCAACCGCCCCCGCTCCGTAGCTCATCAACAACACCTTCCGATCGGGGTTTTCTTTGAACTCTTGCAAAATCGGATCCCGCCGCTTGCTCGGAATCCGACCGTGATACTCAAGCGGTTTGTGCGGCAACAACCGATCGCCAATTACTTTCAAAACGTTGACGTACTGACTGAACACGATCGCCTTTTGACCACTGGCGGCGACCTCTTCCATGTCCGCGACCAAACGATCGATCTTGCTGCTGTTACCGGTGACGGGATCAAAGTTGCAAATTTGTTTCAAACGAAGCACGAGTTCAAAGACGTGCTTAATGTCCAACTGATCGCCCATGTCGTTCAACCGCATCACGCCGTCATTCTCTGCGCCGTTGTAAGTGATCTGCTGCTCGGGCGACAATGGAATTTCCGCGTCGCGCATCAACCGCGGCGGCATGTCCTTCATGACCAAATCCTTGGTGCGTCGCAGGATTAAGTCTTTCACATTGGTTCGCACTTCACGCGGCGTCATCCCGCTAGTGACGGAGCCTTTGGCAGCAAACTCGCAGATGCCGACTAAATCTTCGACACCGTTTTCAATCGGCGTACCGGTCAACGCCCACGAACGACGTCGCGGAATCCGCTGGACGACTTGGCTAGTCGAGTTGCCTTTGTTTTTAATACGTTGAGCTTCATCGAGAATCACCAGGTCGTACTTGCGATCGGGGTCGATCACAAACGCCTCGTCCCGCGTAAGCAACTCGTAGTTGGCGACCTTGACCATCGTCGTGTCGGCTTTCCAGTGCCAGCGACGCTGATGTTGATTTCCTTTGATCACCGAAACGGTCACCTCGGGCGCCCAGGTTTTGAACTCTCGTTGCCAGTTGGTTACCAAAGGCTTGGGGCAGATCAACAGCACATCGCGAATATAACCCGCTCGCAGCAACATCCGTACGGTCGAGATGGCTTGCATGGTTTTCCCCAAGCCCATTTCGTCAGCCAAAATCGCGTTGTGTCGAGGAAACAAAAACGCGATGCCGGCGTACTGAAACGGAAACGGCTCGAAAGGAAACTCCATCGTCTTGTCAGCCAGCAGGTTCTCCAGCGGCGGCTGCAACAAATAGAACAAACGATCTTCTAACTTGATCACATCGCTGGGCGGCTTAAGCCGAGTCCGCGTGCGAGGCTTCTTGGGATCCGCTGGTGCAGGTTCGTCCGCCGGTAGATCTTGATCAGCGTACGGATCAAATAACTTGCTCGCGTTCTTCGACGAGTTGTCGGCTGGTTTGCCAGTTTCGGTGGGAGCGAACCAAACGCTTTTGACTCGTGGTTTTCGCGGCCGAAAACGAGCCGAAACAACTTGCGGTCGTTCGGCTTTGCCCGGTTGCCAAGTGGGGAGCAGATCGACAGGCTGAAACCGATCGATCGCATCGCTCCAGAACTCGTCATTGATCGTTTCGATGCTGGACATGATTTCTTTCGTGCCACGAAGGCAACGCTCGCTGTTGGATTACCTAGGCCGCACGCAGTACCGCGTGGGCCTCTTCGACCGCCTGCGCGATTCGTTCGAATGGTTCATCGATCGGAAGTTTTGCGTGGAACTTTTCGATGTGCCACTGCAGTGTTGCGGCTTGGTCTTTGGCCAAGTTGACACAGCTAAATTGAACTTGTTCGACTTTGAACTGAGGCAACCCCGAACCGTCGAAGGGTTCTTCTGAATCCGACAACTCAGCCAAAACAACTGGCGGGTCAACCAATTCGCCAATCGGCAGCATCTCCGGCGAACAAGTCAAATAAGCCGACGGCATGTGCTTGGCACTATCCACCAAGGCGGCACCAATCTGGTCCGTGAAGACAAAACCACGGTAAGTCTTCCCATACATGATTTGCTGAGCCCGATTGGGAGGGCAGGGGGCCGTGCAATGAAATTCCAACGGGCGTCCCAGATGCGACACGATCAATAGACCGCCACACAATCCGACCGTGGGAAGATCGATTACGTTAATGAAACCAAACGTCGCGTGGGTGTCTCGTTCAGGTAAATTGTATACCGTCTTACTCAATGGTGCTTCCTTGCGTTAACCGTTGATCACTCGCTCGCAACGCAGCGGCAACCGATCTTGCGATCGTCGCCGATGGGTTTTAATTTGTGTCGAAACCGAACTGCGAATCCATTCACATTTCTTGATGCCGACCGAGCGATGTTGGGCAGGCAGAATGACCTGTTTTGTCAACTAGCTGATTTGATGTTTTTAAAAAGAAATCAGTTGCAGTCATTCCACGCAGTCAAGGATGTCATCGGAGTGCGCATTTCCATTCCTTGGACATTGGCAAACCACCATACGCTTGCGTTTCAAACGATAGAAACGGAACAAACGTTTCCTCTTCGCACCTAGCCAGCAAAACTTTGCGGGTGCTGATCATTATCCCAATCAATAAATTTTTAGAATTACGGAATACTCAATCAATTCCTCGACATGCTGACGAGCCCAGTCTATACTGCCCACCGGACTTATAAAAAACATCTGGAGCATCTTTTCAATGCCGAATGATTCACACGATATTTCACCCGTTTTCCGAATTGACGTAGCTCAAAGTGCTAGCGAACCAAAGATCACCGATGCGAATTCATCGCAGAGTGAAGTGGTCGCATTGTTGCACCAACTTGTCATTGGCCAAGACCGCCAAAACGAGCTGCTCGAAGAGATGAACGAAAACATACAGCACAACCAACGCAATCGCTCTGGCGAATTGCAGCAGTGGAAAGACGCCAATCCACTTTTGGCTCGTCGCTGTCGCTCCGCTGCTGAAGCGTTGTCTCAGGTTCAAACTGAGTTCCTGCAATCACTGACTTGCGACGTCAACGATAGCTTCGAAGACATGATCGACTCTGAATTCGTGTTGAATGAATTTGTTGACCGTTACGGTCCACGCATGGCTCATCTGAACGGCGTATTGCAAATGCTTTCGCAACTAAGCGCCAACGGAAATACTGCTCCGGATTTCTAGACCAGTTTAAAGCACACCAAGAAACACCGCTGATGGATTCACTTCCCAGCGAACAAAAAATCTCCCGTCCGGAGTTGGCCCTGATTCGTCGGGGCCTTTTTTTATGCGCGGGTAGGCCAGCAAGGAACCAAGCGTCAGCGACTCGCAAATCTCAAATCTCAAATCGCAAATCGCAGCCCGACCTCTAATTTGGCTCAGCCCTGTTCACCGGCTATAATCCCCACACACATTCGTGAGAGACTCTAAAAAGGAAAACACCGTTGGCATTTTCGGTCACTTGTTCAAACTGCAACCGCAGATTTGCTGACATCGACGATTCGTTGATGGGACAGCAGGCGAAGTGCAAATGCGGAACCGTGGTTGAACTCGATCCGGACTGGGATGCCCCACAAAGAAAAACAAAGCGACGCCCTTCCAACGATGACCGGTCGCCGGCTACTGCCAAGCCCGCCAAGAAACGAAAACAAGCACCGCCTGCGGCAGCCAAAAAAAACAGTCAGAAACAAACTGCCGTAAAAAGTCGAACCTCGCAGGTTCCCGAACGATCGCGCAAATCCAAAAAGCAAACAGGATCACAACCAAACTCGGCTCCTGCGCCTGCGGCAACCAAGCCCGACCAACAAACTCTCGACGTCAGCCCTCAAGCGGCCCCCGAACTCCCGTCGACGTCCACATTTGACTATTCGGACCTCGATCAAATTTTGGCCGCCGGTGTCGACCACACGCCACTTGAATCAACTCGCATAGACAGCCCGTTCGAAAAACCTGCCGCCGCAGACAAACCCAACCGACGTGGCGTCGTTGGCGCGGTCATTGGCGGTTTGGCCGGGCTCGCGACAGCGTTTGGATTTCTAGTCACTCGCTTGGCTTCTTTCTCAGGCACACCCCTAGGCTGGACCGGAAACTCGCTTTATGGAACTTACACCGCCAGCGTGGGCACTGGCGAGATGACTCCTGCGGTCACAAATATGTTTGTTGGATTTGGCTGGTGGTTGCTGCTGCTGGCGGTGCTGACCGGAATCGGCAGTGTGCTGTTGCTATGCAGAGTCGGAATTCGAATCAGCGCGGGCCGCAAGGTTATCGGTTGGTCGCGTGGTTTACTCGCGACCACGGCGGTCGTCAGCTTGTTCTCGTTGCTGGGATTGCTGTTCGTGGAAACGATTCATCACGGAAACTTGATTCACGATTTGGATAGCTTTTCAAGCTCGGCGCCCATCGACGGTTTCCTCGAATCGCAAGAAGACTTCGAGACCTTCCAAGATATCCGACAACAGTACAAAAAAGAGAGTACGGACTTTATGATCGGCGTGCTAACCTTTGCGGTCCTGCCACTGATCAGTTTTGGCGGAGTGGCGACCAGCTTGCTGTTCGATGAACGTTAAACCGAATTTAGTTAAACTTCGAATTCAGGCTCTTCTGATTTTTAGCGGCAATCGCCCGCACGGTGAGATCTACGCATGTTGCTCGCCCCGGATGGTGCCGTCCTAGATAGCTCGGGATAGGAGTAACCACTAAATCTCAGTGAAGCATCAAAACTTAAGCGCACTCGATATAAGGACGCCTTAGCGAACGCGGCAGCGAAAACGGATCACGCCGCCCGTTCCAGGTTCAACCGGCTCCGTGATCTCCCAGCGAAGCGCCAACGACTGAGCTTTGTTAGCTTCCTGCTTGAACTCGGATTTCAGCGTGCACTCGGAACTGCCTTCGATGTAGACCAAGCGTCGCGTCAGGTTGTCCATCAAGGTTACGTTGCCAATTGGCTTGCTGCTGATGTTATCAAAGCGAATCGTAAACTCGACTTGGTCACCTGCTCGGGCTGCCAGCACGTTGGCAGTTTTGACAACTTGCAGCGTTGGGTCGTTTTCAGATTCGACATGCATCAGTCCCTGGGCAGTTGCCAAATCGCGAACGATGATCGGCTGCACGCCTTTGGCAAACACTTGCAAACCTAAATCCGCTTCCCAAGCAACGGCCGCTTGCAACCCAGCTTGAAGCTGAGCACCGATGGCTTTGTCGAGCGTATTGATTCTCAACAGCGACTCGCCGACCAGCACAGACTGGTAGTTGCGAGTTCCGACAGGAGTCGTCGTTCTTCGCACGGCAACGCCACGCGTTTGATCGATAAAACCACTGGCCCTCGTCCCACCTTTCGATCGCAATGGCATTTCGAATTGCTTGCTGGTGGCTGCGAAACTCATATCAGTTGCGGAGATGGTTTGTTCTCGTTCGAAAAATCCGATAGTCGGCTGATTGAATTGAGCGTTCACCACTCCGTCGATTTTTCGCACCGACCCAAAACGTGGCGCGTATATTGCGACGCGGTTACTGGGCACGACAATGCGTTTGCCGTCGAGTGTATCAAAATGCCCAAAAGTATCCTCGGGGTCCAAGCCATAGACATTGAAGTCTGGGTCGACTTGGATTTTCAAACCGCGATCGTCACCGTCAAAGACGTATTCTTCGGGTGTGCTTTGTCGATGAAAACGATAATTGGCGGCCTTGAACACGGCACGACTCAGTGGCACTGTCTGTTCACAGCACGCAGCGGATTTTTCTGGTGAAAGCGGTGTCGGTACAACAGCGTCTTCGATCATTACCGATTCTTGGCGGCTAGAAAGTTTACGTGCTGCGACTTTCGTAAAGTGATCGCTCGGCACCAAAGCTGCTGCGGGAGTCACAAACGTTTCGTCGGCCGAACCCTTTAACTGAGACCGAGCATCGCCCGTGCCCTTGTTCTCTTTGGCTTCCAGCACTTCGGCTCGGTTGAGCAGTCGAATGATTCCGTTGTTCTGGGCAACCGCGTTCGTTTGCGAGCCGATCATGACGGCAATGAAACCAGCTAAGCAGGCGGTTTGTTTAAATCGGGCCATCGAATTGCTCCAAGTCGACTTCATGTTCGTATCCGGAAAACGTGGTTCGGCGAACGCCGTTAAGCGGTCACCAAAGCAAGGTTTGAGTTAAAGTTCGTTAGGGAGGCGTAGAACCGGGTAAGCCCGAGCTGGTTCTTTAAAGCGGCTCGGTCCGGCAGACACGACATCCAAGCCGACCATCGATGGTGCCGGCGGCTGTGCTTTGGTCGTAGCTTTGGTGAAAGCTCGTAGTGGCTTCATGTTGCTACGAGTTGAACGATTCACTTGTGTCTTTGGTGTCGCATTGGCTTTGACCGCAACCCATCTTGGCTTTTTAGCTTTGGGAGTCGCAGCTGAAACCGGCATCGTCGCAGCGGCCGCTTGAATGTCAGCATCAGGTGTGGCGGAAGTCCGAGCGATGATCCCAATGCTCGGTGCCGGTCGAGCTGAAGCGTTAGAGCTAAAATCCGCTCGTCTGACTGGCACAGCGGGCTTCTCCTCGTTCGCTTCCGCCTTCGCAGCCAACTCCGCTTGTCGCATCTCGTCAACGATCTTTAACTCACGATCACTTAACCCCAAGTCATTAACGGGTCTTGGGTCGGCCAACACGGTTGGTGCCGCCACGCCAAAGGTAAACCATTCGGCAACTTCGCCTTCCAATGGAACGCGTGAGCCCATTCGCAGGATCGCCATCGGCCGCCCCATTTTCTCGGCCGCCCGCAACGCGTCTTGGCCGCGGCGAACGTCGACGCTTGGTTGATCCGTCGTCGTATGCAAGTGGGGCAGGGTACCACGCGGGTCTTCTAGATAGATCACGCGAGTAACCATCCGACCCGCCAGTGCCACATCGATATCGTTTCGAGTGACGACAACCTGGACAGGGAAATCTTTTTCCAGCCCCGCCGGCGGATTCAATTTGCCGATCACTTCGATCGAAGGATAAAGTGTTTTACCAGCCGCATCAGGTTGCGGGAAGTTGGAAAGCTTGAATCGGTAAACGTAACCCAACCCCATGTTGATCGTCATTTGGTTGATCCGCGGCTGACCAAATGAGCTTTGGGCGTCGCCGACTTCAATCGTCGTATTCGCTGGCGCTACCAGCTGAACCGGTTGGATTTTCCCACGCAACGCTGGGTCGCTCATTTGGTAAAACCGAGCCGCTACTCCCGGTGGCATATCGCCTCGGATAAACTCGTGCTCGATAGGCTGTTGAGCTTGGGCCTGCATTGTGATCAACGCAGAAGTCAAGCAACCTAGCAGGAAGGTCATTGTTTTTTTGTTCATCGAACCGACCAAACAAATCTGTTTTGTTTCAAAATAATCAGGTCGCAAGAGAATCGAAAAAAGCCGCGGCGGCAATTCACCAACCGCGGCTCTAACTTTCGTTTCGCTCGCAGGAGTACAAACGGCCAGAGTTCCAGCCCGTTTTCACTAGCGATGGAATCTGTTCAACAGCCCACCGCCGGGTTTGTTGTTTAGTACGCCTTCAACCATGTCAGCTGGTGGCTGTTGGTTGACGTGCCGCGGACGGATGTGATGCTCGTCAATCAACACCTTGTCAACTGGACGAGGGTAGCTCAAACCTGGCCGTTGCCTCACGTGGATGTCGACTTGTGGAGTCGGACTAGGAATCTGCATTGCCGTGTGATTGTGAATATGTTGACGCTGCAATCCAGCAGGGCCGCCAAGTGGAATGTGTGGGGGCCCGGGCAAACCAATGCTCGTTCCTGTGTGCGGCATGCCGTAATGTGGACCGGTGACGCCTGAGATGTAGTTCGAAGTATCAGGTCCGCCTCGGCCAGCTACGCCGATGCCC
Organism: Mariniblastus sp.; assembly: GCA_023300235.1. GTDB lineage: Bacteria > Planctomycetota > Planctomycetia > Pirellulales > Pirellulaceae > Mariniblastus. The sequence goes on along the minus strand of JALZWN010000173.1, from coordinate 7,229 downwards.
AAACCAGCTTCAATCGATGGATCGGTACCCGGAACTTCAAGGTCTTTGTTACCCAAACGAACGATCGCCAAAATTGAACCGCGACGATCCGCTTCAGTGATCGGGTCAACGCCCGGATCCAAGCGTGTGCTGACAAGCGTATCAACGCCGGCCAAAGCAAGCTCTTGGAATTCTGGATCGGGTACGTAGATGACCTTGGTGACAAAGTTTGCGGCTGCAACTTGGTCGAAATCTTCTTGAGTGAATTGAATTGGAATCGCACTATGAGCCAGATAAGCCGATGTACGACGGTTGGCTCGGCCAATTTCAAGCGTTGGGTAAAGCTCGACGCCAGGACGGCCTTCGATGTTGGACAGCTTCAAACGAAAGATGCCACCTTGTGCGAAGTTCTGTCGCCCAGGAACTACAACCGGAACTGAATCGTAGCGACCGATGCTTGATACATCCCAGCTAACGTTCATCAGCTGAGGCTTATCGAACAATACCTGAACGTTCTGTCCGATGGACGCACCAAAAGCACCATAACCACCTGCAGCAGTCGGCCCCAAGCTACGAGATGCCGAAAGTACGCCTGGGCCTGGACCTCCGACGCCTGGACCGGGCTCGAGTAAACGATGAGCTGGTGGCAAATTGTGGGCTGTCGGAATTCCAGCGCGAATACCACGCACCTGGCCGATCGCCGAACTGGTCAATGTGGCCAACGCCACAATAGCGATGCCCGTTACATAACGTGCGTACATCTGATTCCCCCCTTGGAATGTAAGTCAAACCTCAGCCGTTTGCCGAGTTTGACCGAAATGCAATTCGCCGATCCATCGACAAATCGAAAATATGGTCTTTTTAAATGTTTGCTCGGTCGTCTCAATGATTCCCCCGACGCTGGCAGTTAATCCAGCACCTGAGCCAAAAGTGAGGTGGACCCAAATTTGAGACGCTTCTAAACTCTGCCTGCCGCGCAAACACTGCGGGCTGTACCGATTGAAACGTCACCTTGCCTTAGTTCGGCGCGTTACAATGCTTTTCTTTGGAAAAATCCTCACAACTTAACAATGAAGCAAGAATTACCTATCGCCGTTGGATTGCTAGCGATCGGTAGCCTGCTATGGTTGTCCGAAAGCTGGACAGCCAACACCCAATCTCAGGCAATCGAAAACCAAAACGCGACTACTAGCGTCTCAGCAGTGCAGCCCAGCTTCGTTCAGCAGGCCGCGTATCAAGCCGAAACGGTATCTGGTGATCAACTACCCTCCAAGCCAGTCAATCCGCTGATCGCAGAGAAAGACGCGCTTGATGGCGAAGCGATCCGGACGCATGATTTTTCGTTGCCCGTTAAAGACTTCGCCACCGATTCTCGTTTCCAAACCAGCACCAAGCTATCAACCGCAGACTTTTTGCACGCCGCCCCCGACCCACGTTCGGCCGAATTCTTAACGGGCACTTGCCGGAGGATCGCCAATTCAAACCCGTTCGGAATGTCCATCAAGCTCACCGGCCACCTGTTCGATCAAAACACGGTCGCCAATGGGCAATATTTTCAGATGGGGCAGGGGAGTCATCGATCACGGTTGGAGCTAGAGTTCCAATCTGGCCCAGGGGTCGCCAATAGCTTTCAGCTCTGCGACGGTCGTTTTGTCTACCGCCTACAAACCTTTGGCGGAAACCAACAGTTTGAATTCGTCGACCTGAATCGTTTTGGCGAGCAAACTAACACTAACGCCACATTTACGCCATCGAATTGGATCGCAACCGGTGGACTCGCCAGCTTGTTGGAGCAGTTCAACCAATGCTTCAATTTTGGTGCCCCCAAACAAATCACCACCGCCGATCAAACTCAGTTGACCGTCATCCGCGGTTGCTGGAACGAGACCGCACTACGACATACCCTAGGGAATCAAGCGGCGACCGTTTTTCCTTCGGAGACAAAGATTCGGTCGCGCAACGCGATCCCTTGGGGCAGCATCCCCCAGCAACTGCCTCACGGTATCGAAGTGGTGTTCGACAACGACGCGTTGCTGGGCGAATCCCCACGCGAGATCCGCTATCTTAAGTTTGCTCCTGATCCCGACGGAGGAGCGATGCGTCTCAAACCGATGATGACGTTGCAGTTTTCACGTCCGGTGGAAACGGATCAACTGGCCGAAAACATGTTCGTGATTCGCTCGACCGACGTCGAATCCGTTGACACAACCGATCAGTACATGGCGCAGGTCAGATCGATTTTGGCTCGACGCCAAGCCGAAAAGAACTCCGACCAACAACAACGATTAAAGTGAGCCAAGCGGAGTAGCAATGCGAGCGGTCATTCAACGTGTGTCTGCGGCCACCGTCACGGTCGACAATCAAACGACAGGTCAAATCGACAAAGGACTGCTGGTTTTGCTTGGGGTAGGGCAGGGCGATACGCTTGCGGATCTGGACTATATCTATCAAAAAACCGTCGGCTTACGGGTTTTTGAAGACGCCGACGGCAAAATGAATTTAAGCCTCGCCGACGTTGGCGGACAGTTGTTGGTCGTCAGCCAATTCACGCTTTACGGTGACGTTCGCAAAGGAAAACGCCCCGGCTTCGGTGCAGCGGCGCCGCCCGAGCAAGCCAACGAACTGTATGAAAAGTTCGTGCAACAAGCCAAAGACAACGACATCCAAGTTGAAACAGGAGTCTTCCAAGCGGACATGCAAGTCTCGTTGGTCAACGACGGTCCGGTGACGATCTTACTAGACAGCAACAAGACGTTTTAAATCACTTGCAAGTCGGCAGTGAAAGCCGCCCCAGTTCAACGAAGCGCCGGAGGTGAGTTTAACGACGCATCGGAAAGCGGTGGCGACAGCCCCGACATGACCAGCATCGCCACAAGAAATTCCAGAAACATAACGCCCTACACAATCCGCGGGAACGTGAGGACACATTCGACCACGTTCAAATCAACGTAGAATTTACTTTGGCGACAAAAACCGTTTCGATTTTAGACTATCGGTGAATCAATGAATCGTCGTGATTAAACCAACTGTCGATGATCCCCGCAGCCGAATGAGGATCATCAGACACGCTTCCGCAGATGCACTCCATCATGTAGTCGTCACTAAAAATCATCGTGACCAACAAGATTAAATTGGCGTAGGCCAAGACATTCGGAAGTTGATCCTTGCCAAAGAATTTCAACGCCGTGCCAAAGCTGCGTTTGGCTTTAGGAAGGTTTCCTTCCCAGTTAACCGCATACACCTCATCCAGTACCAAGTGCGAGATGAAACCAATCACGACCGCCCACGATTTATAGATTCGAATCTCAAGATCCGGTGTCAAGCAAACTAAAAAAGTTGCCATCCCAGCTACCAGCGCTGCCGGAATACTATGCCACATCCCGCGGTGCTTGGTAAATTTTTTGAAGAGATTACCAATCCCAAAGCGGATGGCGATATACATCACTCCCGCCACAAACACCATCTGCTCGGCGTCCAATTCGAATTGCTGAAAACGATGGATCATCAACATCGGAATGATCACCGAAACAAACGATAGCATTTCTCGCTGAGGAATCCCTGAATTGCTGTCTAGATCGGGCAGCATCCCGGCAACGCTGCACAATGCCGCCGCCACCAAAGCATGAGCCGGCGGAACATCAAACATCGTAAACCCAATCGCCGCATAGCCCACGCCGATCACTGAGCTGGTCGTAATGTGGGTCTTAAAATCAGCCATGGACTCAGGTTCTCGTTTTACAGCAACGCAAAGTTGAATGCAGGTAGGGCAGGGGAGCACGTCCGCGCCCTGCTCAGGCATATTAAGTGTTTAGCCCGCAACTTTTGCGGCAACCTTTTGAGCGATGCACTTTCTGCTTTGACGCGAAGTATTGGAATAAGCACTAACCTACCACTGACCAAAGCCGCCAGCCAACAGGACTTCTGAATCGTTCAACGACCGCTAGCAGTTGAACCTCCAATCAACATTCTCTTGAGCGATCAGCTGGAATCTCGTTTAATACAAACCCCTGTGCTGCGCCGGAATTTCCGTTGGCAGCAATTCAGCTTAAAACTCACTTGAAATGCTTTTTCATTCGCGGTCACTTACGACGGCTTAGGACTCACCATGACCTTCTACGACATCATCATGTTAGTATTACTTTTAGGCGCCGTAATTTTCGGTTACTGGAAGGGACTGGCTTGGCAAATCGCCTCGGTCGCGGCCGTCGTGGTTAGCTACTTTGCTGCGTACCGTTTCCATTATCAAGTCGCGCCGTACGTGAAGGCCCAACCGCCGTTCAACGAATATGCCGCGATGTTGATTATTTTTGTGGCATGCTCATTGATGATTTGGCTGGCTTACGCATACGTCAATCGGTCGTTAGAAAAAGCAGAACTAGACGGCTTCAATCGCCAGATGGGCGCCTTGGTCGGTGCGGTATTGGGAGTTTTGCTGTGCATGGTAGCGACGATGTTTGCGGTTTCGTTGCTGGGCCCGACGGCTCACGATTCAATTTTCACTTCTAAATTCGGACCTTATGTCGTGCGAGGAATCTCCATGGTCCGCTCGATCGTTCCCGAAGAATTTGCAGGCCCACTCGACCCGCACTTTAACAACTTCCAGCAGCAAATCGGCCACGATCTCGATCTACCCAACAGCAGCTATCCCGCTTACCAAAACGACAGCAACTCGTACGCGGTACCAGGCGGAAGCCAATACGGTACTGGCCAAGTCTTTAACCCCAATCAGCATACGTCTTACCAAGGCAATTGGAATACCACGCCAGCAAACCGCCAAGCTCAGACCGAATTTCCAAACAACGGTTCCCAACCAACTTACAATCCTCAAACACAACCTCGTTACAACTACCAACCTGCCGCCAGCAACCAAGGCACCAACTACGCTCCACAACAACAGTACGCTCCTCAGCCCCCCCAACCAACTCAAACACAGCAGCAACCGCAAAGCCCTGGATTGCCGCCGATCAATCTCAAGCTGGACACCGAAACACTTTTGAAGGGGGCAGGGCGGTGGCTACAAGATAGCGTGACCAACCCTAGCGGAAACTAGACTGATCTTGCTGATGGCTTGGTCCAGACAGCACACCAGACAGCACACCAGACAGCGCACAAAAGCAGTGAATCCAACTACTCTTTGGTGTGCTTCCGTCTTTGGTGGATAACGTTTTTATTCTGTCTGAGCCAGAGGTACCATGTTTACGCGATCGGAAATGGCCCCATGCTAGAATACTCTCGAAAAAAATCCGCCCGAGACTCTTCCAAAAACACTTCAACCGCGTAAGCATGCCAACGCTCGACAGACATTCTTAAACTCAACGCAGTGAAACATAGCACCCGCGCACCGGACAAAAACTAGAAGCTCCTGCTGTCTAAGCTACAGAATCAACAGCAACACCGTCAGCGTCAGCATCGACAACGCCGTCGAAACCACGACCGAACTTGCCGCCAAATCGGCATCTGAATTCATTTGTTCGGCCAGCACGAAGCTTGAAACCGCCGTCGGCATTGCCGACAACACGACCAGCACCATTCGCTCGGCGCCAGCCAAACCCAGCAACGTAGCGATCGCCCAGCCAACCGCCGGACAAACGACACACTTGATCGCGGTTGAAACCAATGGCAAACGCAACTGCCCACGCAACGAAATCTGAGCCAACTGGCTTCCGATGCCAATCAACGCCATTGGGAACGCCGCCGCACCAATGATCTGGCAAGTTCGTTGAATCGCTGATGGGATTTGCCAGCCTAACTGTTGGACCAACCAACCCGCCAAACAAGCCAACAGAATCGGATTGGAAACAACATTGCGAAGCACCCTACTCCAAGAAAAATTCGATTCAGAATCCTCGTTGTAAATCGCCAGCATTGCCACCGAAGCAACATTGTAAAAGATGATCACCGGCGCGAGAGAAATCAGCATTGCCGCTTCGATGGGATCTCGTAATGCAACGTCAAGATCGGCAATCAAAAACGCCACCAACGGCAGTCCCATAAACGCCAAATTTCCCCGCAAACTCGCTTGCACAAAAGCCCCGCGACTGGCGAATCTAATCCCTGCGACCCTCGCAACCAGCCAACCACATAACATCGCAACCATCGTTGTCAGCAGCAGCGAGAGCGTGTATCGATTGGCGAGCCCAGCTTGCGGCGCGACATCGCTGAGCTTATGGAAAAGGAACAGCGGCAGCCCCCAGTAGTACGCGAACCGATTGAAACTTTGTGTCGCGGCTTGGTCCAAAAAACTTCCACGACGCAACGCGATCCCCAAACCGATGACGGCGAAAATCGGAATCAAGCTGTTGAGTATTACTTGCATGGAGTTGTGGTGGGGAGCAGTGGACGATCTTGCTGGTGGCTGACAACGTAAATCAAAAGCAATTCCAAGTCACGGGGGCGGCCCCGGTTTGGCTAAGCCTTGCGTTCTGCCAGTAGGGCAGGATCTTTCAAAACAGACTCTAAATCAAAATCTGCGTATTCCTAGGCGTTCGGAGAGTGCTAACCGAACATAAGAAACATTATCGGACGTTGTAGGTAGGTCGTTTTACCCGGGAAAACAAGGAATCCTACGACACGCGTTTCAGGCAAAACGCTCGCCCGAATGCCTCAGCTAACTTGATTCGCAGGCAACCGCCAAGCAGCAACTGCTCGCCAAGCATGCTGGTGCGAATCGACATCGCTGACGATCAAACATCGCGAAGCAATTCTTCGATCCGATGGCGGCGTTGATTTTGAATCGTCGTTGCGATGCGGATTGAGTTTCCGCCGATGGCAAATCGGTTGGCCTATTGGGCGAGCCTTGCGACCCCCGATCTTTCACCAAGCAACATTAGAATTTCAATTTCAATCTAAGCCGATTCCAAAGCCGATTCCGAACCGCGCCGCTTTTGGCCGAAATCGTCTCGCGTCGTCAAAACAACATAATCGGAGGAATCGGAACTGCCCTGCTCTATCGTTTTACTACGTCGTAATTCCAGGATTGCTGTCTGCCGATGTCGCCTGAAACAAGGGCCTTATCATGCCGGCCAACACGTAGTTTTTGAGGCGACAAAGCACTCGGCATCCTGCGCCGCTTTAGCCTATATGTTCGAGGCGTCGCTTCGAATAATCCTGAACAAAAGTTGCGTAAAGCTAACGCACTAAAAGAACCAACTGACAACTGCATGGCACACGCCGTAGAACGTCAGAACCATAAAGATGAGAGCCCCGGAGCAGCTTTCAAGAAATTCGCCAATCGCATTTAGGACGGCCAC
>JALZWN010000172.1 GCA_023300235.1 Mariniblastus sp. | reverse complement strand
CTACCATTGGCCCGTCGCCGAGCTTCTTGATCTTGATGTCCTTAAACCAAACTTCGTCACCATGATCCTGAAAAGCGATGTGGCCTTCAGATTGAGAAGCAAAACGCTTCCAAGTGCTAAACTTGCTGGCCGCCAAACGATTCTTCCAATCATCGCTGCTAGTATCCGCTTCGGCCACCAGAACACCGTTCAGGAAGTGCTGAATCTTCGGCCCATCGCAAACAACCCGAGCCTTATTCCACTGACCGATCTTTTTCTTTGGGTAAGCCTTTGGGGGGTACAAAGCGTAAATCGCACCTGCTGAAGTTAATTCGCTTTTGCCATCGTGGTGACCGTTGTTGTCCAGCACTTGGTACTCGATGCCGGTCTTCGAAGCCGCGCCGTCTCCCAGACCGACGTGATAAAACACACCGCTGTTACCGGCTTCTGAAACTTTCCACTCAAACCGCAGGTCAAAATTCTTATACGACTTTTTCGTCATGATGTCATCGGCACGCTTCACGCCATCAATACGAAGCACTCCGTCAGTGACGGTCCATGCGGAACTGATCGCGTCTTTTTTGTATCCGCGGAAGTGGCTCATGTCGTTTTTTTCAAGCAGCGACACAAAGCCGTCGTCGGCGGCTTTAGTATTCGATCCTTGCTTGGCCGCCGAACCTTGAGAAGATGACTGAGCGTTAACTTCGATGCCAACCATGCACAGCGAGGTTAACAGGCACGCGAAAATCGCGAATCGAAAATGCAACATTTGGATATCCGTGAGAAATGATTCTGGCTATTTGTTGAGTGGCCGAGCTAGTCTTAGCCAAGGCAGTGGACATTCTACATTTCTAAAACTTGCCTGTCGAATAGCGGTCGGCAAAAGTTCGAAAGGTTGCTCAAAAACACCATCATGCCTATTTATTAAGGTCGTCGGTGATCTGTTCGACATTTCCCTTGAGCTGGTTTTCTACTGGTGCGGGCTGTCGAGCGAAATAAGTCATTTCAGCTGCCAGCAATAGCGAAACCAGTACGAAACCAATGAACCAATAACGCGGCCACGCTCGCACCGCCTGTCCAGTCTTGCCGATGTAGGTACTAATACCGACCGCCCAAAAGGTAATCGCCGTCCCCAAAACAATGGCGATCACGTTCGTGAAAAACAACAACGTCGCTCCTCCGGACAATTGCAAATCCCCCATCGGGATGGCGAGCCCTGCCGTCGCGATCGGCGGAACCAACGCCGCAGCAATCGCCACGCCAGGCAACGCGGACACCAAGTGCGGTCGCCCCATTGCGTAGGCCGCCGCCACGCCGCTGGCCAAAGCCACGATCAAATCCAATAAATTGGGAGCGTTGCGAGCGTACATCTGTACGCTGATTTCATGGCCGGGCGAGGCTAATTTGATGCACACGCCGGTAACCACGCCGATCAGCAACGCGACCGCAAACCCCAGCAGCACCGATTTAATTCCGTCCTTAAGCAATCGCTGGTTTGCCTGGACCAAAGCCAATCCGATCGCAACCAACGGCGTCATCAACGGCGCAACCAACATCGCTCCGATTACAACCGCCCCAGAATCGCGAGCCAATCCCAACGCCGCGATCAATGTCGCCAATGACATCAACGCGACAAAGTCAAAATCAAACCGCGAGTTACTATTCAACCGGTCGACCAATTTCGCGCGATGCTCACGATCGATCTGCGGTACAAACGACCGCACCGCGTGCTTGAACTTATCCCAAACTTGCTCGGCCAGCGGAGTTCCACATTTAACTAGCGCCAAACCTACTTGCCGGTCACCGTCCTCACGCTGCAATTGATCGATCAATCGACGCATGATCTTGCTGCTGCGCGTGCCCGCGACAACTAGATCGAATTGACTCAACACAAGCTGGTTGGCTCCGTCGACAAAGCTATCCCCAAACGCCGCCATCTTGCGGACTTTAACTTTGTCAGACTTAAAACCTTTCGCAATCTTGCTCAGATGACGGTCGGCGACTTCCTGCGCAACCGCGGAGTCTTTTGGGCGAACGTACAGCAACGTGACTTCGGCAAACATCGATCGTGCCAGCTGAGCGGTTTTGACAAGTGCGATGTCGTCGTCTTCGTCCTGTTCGCCTTCACATAGCAACAGCAAACGGCGAGGTTTGGCTTTGCCGTCGCCATCCATTGACAGTTGCTGCGGTGGACTGCCTTCGATGCAGATCACTTGGCAATGAACCAAGTTGTACAATTGCTCGCTTTGGCTGTGCTGAGATGCGTCTTTGTTTTTGGCCGGCATGAACGCAGGCAGCAGCAGGGTTTTGATGTCCAAGTCAGGAAGCTTTTCGGCAAAGGCTGCTTCTGGATCCGGGCCCAGAATCTCATGCACCGAGACCACGATGCGATCGTGGTCGGTTGACTCGTCGCCGTCGGCCACGTTCGCTTTGACAACGATCTGCTCACGATATTTTTCAGAAAGCGTTTCGAAGATGGCGGTGTGGAGCGATCCAGCGTCCGCATCGGGCTTGGCGAGTTCTGTCCAGTCGGTTTTGCCTTTGGACATCCGCGGAATGACGATTTGCAGCGGTACGTGGGCCGCCCGAGCAAACTCGATCGACCAACAAATCAGACTCTCCGCACCGGAAACGTTGTTAAGATAAACTGCGACAGACATGGCAAGATTCGTGGAAGTGATGGACTGGGACGGATATAAGTTAACATTCCAAGCCCTGCTAGGTCCACATGAACTGCGAATGATGAACTGTTACTTAGTAATGCTTGAAACGAAGTTTGTGAACGCTGGCCTAGAAGACGCCTGTTTATTCAGAGCCAACCGTTTTGTGAACGCCCATTATGGATAGCGCTACTTTAACGCAGGCAAAGGCGACCTCGGGTTCCTCGCTAACGGGCCTGTTGATTTAATAGGTTTTGGCAAAGCCTAAAATATGTGGTGATGATGCTTCCAGCCTGCCATGCGAGCAGGCACGGTGGATGCAATCCTAGCGGACGGGCTTGCTGGCGAGTCTAGAAACCCGGCGAGTCTACAAACCCGGCGAGCCAACAAACCCGTTAGTCAGAAACTCGCTGAAATCCTCGCTAACGCGCCGGGCTTCCTGAACAGCCAGATCCATAAACTGATTTGCCAATGGCGGGGCGGACTTCAGAATCATCGCTGAATGGGGATTCGGATTCGGATTCGGACAACCAACCAAACGCGACCCCAACAACTACTTTTGCTGAGCAATTGCTTGATTGAGGTGGTGGCGAACGAGCCGGCCGCTGACTGCGCTTTTGGCCAGCAACTCCTTCGCAACCTCTTCCACCGCCGTCGCGTGAGCGGGGTCGCTTAAAAGGTGTTCCGTTTTATCAACCAAACGTTGACGCAGTTTATCCAACTGTCGCTCGGTTCTCACCCGCGAACCCAACAACCGATCGACCGCCCGCAGATCGACCGCCGCACCTTGCTCGCAGTACCGTCCGGTGAAGCGAGATTCGGCGACCATGCCGGCGAGCAAAATCATGACTTCGTCTTCAAGCCAATCGTCGGTGGGTTTGGATCGCCCCTTTTCAAACATCACCGCCCCCAATCGCACTCCGCCGGTCTGCAAGTTCGCTCGATTGATCGTCGCTTTCTTCACTTGACGCCCCAGCGAGATCGCCATTACCGCATGCCCTGATTCGTGATAGGCAGTTGCGATGCGGTCCGGAGTCTCGGGCGCATCCGATCCTTTATTGGTTTTCGAACCTTCGTGTTCAACTGGGTCTTTCATGAACGCTATCGTACCGGATTGGCAAAACTTGGCGAGCCAACTTGATCGGCCAATACGGATTTCGAGAAACAAACCCACCGCAGAAACGTCGCGGCAGAGCCCCCCCCGCAGACCGTGACCCCTTGAGCGAAGGAAAACCGGGGATCTAGCTCAGCGAAACAATTCAATATTCGAATGCGCTGGACAACCTCACCGCAGCGGCAGACACACATCGACTTGAAGAACTGGCTTACTTCTTCTTCGACCAGACTTTTCGACCGCGAGAGCTAGGAATCCCAAGCTTCTCACGGTATTTGGCGATGGTACGCCGAGCCACAGGAAACCCCTTGGCTCCGAGCTGCTTCATCAGCTCTTCATCGCTCAGCGGCTTGCCTTTATTCTCCGCATCGACAAGCTTCTTCAGCTCAATGCCAATCTTGCCCCAAGCGATCTCTTCGCCGTCATCGGTTGTCGTACCGTGCACAAAGAACATTCTTAGCGGCAAAATACCGCGATGGGTTTCCACGTACTTGTCACCCACAGCACGACTGATCGTCGTCACCGCCACGCCAACCTTTTCTGCGATCTGCTCCATCTTCAGCGGCTTGATCGCTTCGGGGCCAATGTCGAAAAAATCTTGCTGGTAAGTCACAACTTCCTGGGCAACTCGCAACACCGTGCTGCGGCGTTGTTCGATCGACTCGATCAACCACTGAGCCGAAGCAATCTTGCGTTTGATAAATTCTTTTTCGTCGGCCGTCGCCTGCCCGTTTGCCAAACGCTTACGATAATAATTGCTGATATGCAAATTCCTCGCCGGCCCTTCTTCCATCTTCACGACGTACTTGTCGCCGTCCCTCTCCAGCCACATGTCTGGATTAACCTTCGGAACAAAGTCACCAAAGAAGCGTCTGGCTGGCCGAGGGTCAAGCGTCTTTAGTTCGCCCCACGCCTCATCAATCTGGTCCATGCTCATGCCGGTTGCCTTTTCGATCGCAGGCAAACGATTGTGATGCAAATCATCCAAGTGATCTACGATCAGCTTCCGCACGTTTTGTACGTGCTTTAAACTTGGCGACAACTGCAACAACAGACACTCGACCAAATCACGAGCCCCAATGCCTTTCGGATCGAAACCCTGCACATGCGCCAACGCTTCTTCGACTCGATCACTATCCTCGGGGGTTGCATCGAGCGGCAGCAGATCAGAAAGCGAAATCTTCAGGTAGCCGCCGTCTTGAGCCGACAGCGACGAAATGATTCGCTCGCACATTTTCATCAACTTGGGATCAAGATCCAAGTCATGCAGTTGGTCGAGCAAGTGCGTTTGCAAAGAACCACTGTCATCGACGATGTTGGCAATAAAATCATGCCGTCGGTCCATCGACTCTTGGACGCGATTAGATGACGGTCGGCTGCCATCAAAGTGATCGGGGATATCATTGTCAAGATTTAGAAGCCGCTCAAAATCGTCTTCGCCGCCGGAGCCCTCTTCGACAATCAGCTCTTTCTGTTCGACGTCTTTCTGTTCTGTTTCACCGTCGAGTTTATTCTTGCTTTCTTCTTCGGCAGGCTGGTTTTCAACAACGCGTTCCAACGCCGGATTCTCGATCAATTCCGTTTCGATCTTTTCTTCCAACGCAGCCTGGGCCATCTGCAAAATCTCCATCGACTGGATCATTCGCGGAGCCATCGTCTGGGTTTGCTTTTGCGTCTGAGATTGACCAAAGGAAAATCGCATACTTTTTAAACCAACACAATTCGGAAAAAGAAAATGTTAAATGGGATCGAATCTGAACAATTACTCGGGCCGACGAGCACTGCAAAGCCTGTGTTCCTTACGGATTCCCAACAGACTGATCAAACTAAATCGGCTTCACTAGTGTAGGGGATTCCAGCCAGTTCAGTTCATTATAATTTGAAACTGTCGATCTAGTTTACGTTGCGATTGACATTTTGCTCAAACATTCATCAGATGTCTGCCGTAAAGTCAGCAAGGCAGGCCACGATGTCATACTTGTGACGTTTCAGGTTGCTTGAAGAGGGAAATTAAAGTCCATGGCAGATGAACGCTCAATTCGATTTTTATCATGGAACCTTAACATGATGAACACTTCCAAGGAGGCCCCCAGCGGCTGGCGAGTCGATCAAACCGAATCATTGATCCGCGAACGGGTGCTGGAGGGAGACATCGATGTTGTTTGCTTCCAGGAACTTCCTGCGATGGTGCCTTTCGTAGAAACTCACCAGCTCGCACCAGCAAACACAATCAGCCATAGCGGAACAATCGCTACGATCGTAAAGAAAGACCTGTTCGAAGGAATGGTCTGCCGAGCTGTTGGCCGGTTCGCAGTTGTGTGCGTGTTCCCCAAACTTTCGCTGTCGATCGCCAATGTGCATCTCGAATCAACTCGCGGCGGAGCAGGGCAGCGGCTGACACAGTTGCAAACGTTGTTCGATGTCTGCCCCACCGATGGTTTGCTGATCGTCGGCGATACCAACACCCGAATCGCCGAAGAAGCCCCGATCGCCGAAACCGGCTTGCTGGGCAAACGCCCGCCAGCCCCGACTTGGGACAGCCGACGCAATCAACACTCCAGCAAAGCCGATGCAAAAGCATTTTCTTGCTACTTCAGTCGATATTTCCACAATCACGCCGTTGCGGTCGAAGACGTAAAAGTCCACAACCAACCGCTAAACTTCGAGGGCACGGAATTCTTCCTATCCGACCACTTTGCAATCTCAGGCGTGGCAAAAGTTTCCAATGAAACCTGATGACCGCAGCTTGGGCCGGTTCATTCCGGTTCTTGCACCAATCGCAAACCAATTCGAAGAAAATTTAATCATCGCACGTCTACCGTTTGACGCGTGAGCGGGATTTGGTGTAGACTGCTCGCCTTGCAGATTCCTCTGCCCAGTATTCGACTGGTCAAAAGTGAGCCTCGCGAGGGGGAGCCGTGAACCGGGTCAGGCCTGAAATATGGCGCAGCTCTAAGCGGGGTACTCTTGTGCGGGGCTCTCTTTTGGCCAGTTTTTTTGTGCGCTGAACTAGACCAGCCGCGGTTGCAGTGGATGATGACGACGGATCAGGCGCGAAATAATTTCCCGATTTCAAATGAGTAAAAAACCTAACCCGAATGGGTAAGCAAGGGATTTAGCAGGGCAAAACAATCCCTCGCATTCGGATCAGGAAAAGCGGAACTTATTCCGGGACAGTTCTTAAGTCCAAGCGGCCAGCCAAAGCATCGCAATCACTTCATCGATTTTGCGACCAGCCAAACCCCAACCGCAAACGGGACCAAGCAAAACACACCCACCACTCCGGCAGCCAAGCCAAGACTCAACCCGCCCAAATCTTCGTTGACTCTTAAAAAACGCGTGTTCGCGACCACGTTATAACAAGCCCAGCCGATCATCCCACAGCCAACCACACTCCCGGATACACGGCCCAGTTCGCTGCTAAGCTGTTGCACTCGCCGTCGCCGCAACTTCGGTGAGGCACTCGGCTCGCGGACAGAAGAGGCTTCATTCAAGTTCGTTTCGTCGGCCACAGTTTGCTCGTTGTCTAAAAAATAAAAATGTTGTTCGGAAGGATCCACTCAAATCGCAACATCAATCGTTTTGCTCAAGGCACTCGATCACGGCTCCAACATGCCACCCTGCCAATGCCGCAAACACCAACGTGATCAAAGTGTTCATGCAAATACCGATCGCCGTCAACACTAAATCGACCGCCATCAAATCTGAAAAACTCCGAGCCAAAAACACCAACCCTGTCATCAAGCCCGCAAAAGCCAGCGCCACAAAACAGCCATAGAACGTGATCCACTGCGATTTGTTTTTATTCACGACATGATACCAATCGGAGCTAACAATTTGCCAAGGCGAACCGTTGTACCAAGCAGAAATTAAAAACAACGGTGCCACCATCATGCGCAACGGAATGATCAATACGAACACGATCGACCCGGGGAGCCCCGCAATGAAAAAGCTGAAGCCGAACAACAAAAACGTCGGCCAAAAACTGGCTTGCCCACCCGCGGTCCAGCCTTGAAACTTCGCGTGCCCCTGAACCGCATCACGAAAAACAAACCCAGCGACCGTCCACAAAACGAGCACGCCAATAAGGTACGGCACGCCCCCAAACAAGAAGCTCGTAAAGTACTTGTACATCGATTCGGTAATCGTCAACACTTCGGTATCACTACCGACAGGAAAAATCGCTTCACTAGAAAACCCGCCGATCAGCATAATCAAAACCGCGACCGCACTGACCGCCAACACGCGCACGTCTGACAACATCCCGACCGTCGCCATGAACAGGCTGGCAGGCTTAAATTCTGGACGATGAACCTCGGTTACTTTGGGCTCGGCAGGTTCACGACGCGAGCGTTTATTTTTTTGCTTGGTCGCATTCGAACGACGCCGTCGATCGGCAGCAGGAACGTCGCCGGTAGGACCATCGTCGGCAGCAGGTTCAGAAGCGGGAACCAATTTCCCAATCGCGTCCAAGGACAAAACTTCATCCACTGGCAATGGTTCATCAACATCAAGATCGACCGCTAGATCGAGGTCGCTGCTGGCCGGCTTTGAATCGATCGACGACCTAGCCGACGCGGGGGATTTACTTTCCGACGATTTCGTCATTCGGTTCGCAGCATCCACTGCCGAGTCACCGTCGGCATCCGGATCGTCCGCCGGTCTTTTTTTGCGCGGCGCTAACAAATCTTGCTCGGACGCATCCAACCCAAACAACGGCGAAATGGCGGGCCGCTCAAACGTCTCGCTGAGCTTTAACTCCTCACCGTCTTGCTCATCCTTGCCCGCCGACTGTGCCTTTCCATCACGGCCCTCCGGTTTGCCACCACGGCCCTCCGCCTTGCCACCACGCTTTTTAGCCAGATCACCAACGTCCAACATCGAAAAACAATCCGGACATCTGACTTCTGCCCCGGCCTGTTCCTCCGTTACCGTAATAATGGTATCGCAGAACCGGCAAGTAATTCGGTAGTATTCGCCGCTGTCGGACATCGAAGCTTTCGGAGGTTAAAGTGTCTACGCTAAGCAAACGTTCAGCTCGATTGTGATCCAAACAATTCGCTTTCTCAATAGCCATTGGCATTATCGGCCACGTTGTATCGGTTAAAATTGACAAAGCGTGATGGTGCAATCGTTTTTTGAGAAAACTAAATCGCGGCTCGGCTTTTCCAAGAACCGTCCCGCAACAAAGCTTGTCCGATCTTACAAAGTCCTTGGGTACTGAAAGCAACGAACATGAAACTCGTCAAAGTCGCCGCCGGCGTTCTCAACCAAACTCCTTTGGACTGGGATCAAAACCGAGACAACATCTTGCAAGCGATCCAAACAGCCAAATCGCAAAACGTTTCCGTGTTGTGCCTGCCCGAACTCTGCATCACCGGTTACGGCTGCGAAGACGCCTTCCATTCAACCGGCGTGCAGCAAACTGCCATCGACTTATTGCTTGAAATCCTCCCGGCCACCCAAGGAATCGCGGTCTCGGTCGGACTACCGATCAGCTACGCGGGCGGGATCTTTAACACCGCCGCGCTGCTAGTCGACGGCAAGATCGCTGGCTTTGTCGCCAAACAACATCTCGCCGGCGACGGCATCCACTACGAACCGCGATGGTTCAAGGCTTGGCCTAGTGGCGTGCAAGGCGAAGTCGAACTCAACGGCGACGAGTACCCGATCGGCGATATTTTGTTCGAAGTCGGCGGAGTGCGGATCGGTTTCGAAATTTGTGAAGACGCATGGGTCGGCAGCCGCCCCGGCGGGCAACTCGCCGCCAAAGGCACTGACATCATCTTGAACCCCAGCGCCAGCCATTTTGCTTTCGGCAAGCACGAAGTCCGGCAGCGGTTTGTGCTTGAAGGCAGCCGAGCGTTTAACGTGACTTATGTTTATGCCAACTTGGTCGGCAATGAATCGGGACGAGCGATCTTTGACGGCGATGCGATGATCGCTACCGGCGGGCAAATGGTCGCCATCGGTCCGCGGCTTTCTTATCAACCGACGATGGTCACCACGTTCGTTGTCGACATCAATTTAACGCGAATGAATCGAGCCAAAACGGGATCGTTCCAACCTGAAATCGACGGCGACGAAAGCGATGTGATTCATGTCGATTTTGAAATCTCACCCGCTGAACTACAACAGCCTGACGTAGAACCAGTGTCTTGGTTGGCAGGCCCCGATGTGAAGGCGGAAGAATTCACCCGCGCGGTTTGCTTGGGCCTGTTTGACTACATGCGGAAAAGCCACTCTTGCGGGTTCGTGGTGTCACTAAGCGGTGGTTGCGACTCGGCCAGCATCGTGGCGTTGGTTGCTATCATGGTAAAACTTGTCAGTGACGAACTGGGATTCGAAACCGCTTGCGAGCGAATGGGCTGGTTTGTTTCTGGCAAGCATCAACCCAAAGACGAAGCGGAGCTGATGAAGCGTTTACTGACTACCGTTTATCAAGCAACCCAAAACAGCGGCAGCGTGACACGCAACGCCGCCAAAGACGTGGCCAACGCGGTCAACGCGACTCATCACGAATTCGATGTCGAACCGATCGCGGAAAACTACCGCAACATCGTGTCCGAAGCGATCGGCGAGCCGCTGACTTGGGACAAACACGATATCACGCTGCAGAACATCCAAGCCCGCGTGCGTTCTCCTAGCGTTTGGATGCTGGCGAATTTGAACAACGCGTTGCTGGTTTCGACTAGCAACCGCAGCGAAGCGGCGGTGGGCTACGCGACAATGGACGGCGACACCTCGGGAGGGATCAGTCCTGTCGCGGGGATCGATAAAGCGTTTCTTCGCGAGTGGCTGTCTTGGATGGAACGCGAAGGCCCCGATGGCTTCGATCCGATCCCAGCACTCAAGGCGGTTAACGACCAGCAACCGACCGCAGAACTCCGCCCGGCTGATCAAAAGCAAACCGACGAAGATGACTTGATGCCGTACGAAGTTTTGGACGCGGCCGAGTGCTTTGCGATCCGCGACAAGTTAATGCCAGCAGAGGTGCTGCAACGTCTAGAGCTTGAGTTCTCGGGTTTTAGTCGCAAGCAATTGGGTTTGTGGACGATTCGGTTCTTCAAACTCTGGTGCCGCAATCAATGGAAACGCGAACGCTACGCCCCGTCGTTTCACTTGGATGATAAAAACCTCGACCCAAAAACGTGGTGCCGGTTCCCAATTCTATCGGGTGGTTTCAAAAGAGAACTTGCGTTGCTGGAGAAAGATCTAGCGAGCTAACCCAGCCGACGAGCAATAGTAACGCTCTATCGAACAGATGGACAATAGCTGGCGACGGTGACTCCAGCCTGCCATGCGTTTAAGACAGACTGGAAACACGGCCGCGATTTTTCAACCACCAAAAAAATGGCTCAGCCAAATCGACTGAGCCGTTCAAACGTTTCTTCCGCAAGCGAAAGCTATTCTTTTATCTTGAAGCCCGACCTTTTTAACTGAACGCGGACCGACTCGCCCATCACATCACTGAGCGTCTTTTCGGCTTCGCCACCTGCAGACATTTCCTTGCGTTCGGCAGCGATATGCTCCAAGCGTTCTTTATTGAGCTTGGCGATCTCTTTCTTGATCTCCGCCCGCTCCTTGGTCATCTTTTCCAGATGAGCCACACGCTCGTCTTCGGTCATGCTTTGCATCGCCTCAGGAAGCACATCTTTCTTTAGCTTTCTAAAATCACTCTTGTTGTCGGCGAACGAATCAACCAAGTCACGACCATCGTTATTGTAAGACGATGATGACTTAGCTACGGCACGTTGAGCCAAACCACCACCGAAGTTTCCTCCGGACATCCTCGATGCATTGTTGTCTTGAGCGCACTGGTTTTGATTCAAAATAGCTCGCTGCCGCTTGGCCCCGTACCATAAATACGTTTTGTTCAACTTGTTATTGAGCTCGATAATAATTTTGTCCTGGGGGCACTTAATATGCACCACCTTGCGGTCTTGATTGATGTTCAAGTACTTGCCTTCGGTGAGTTCAGCCGCGTGTTCCCACTTGCCTGAAACGCCCGTGTTGTAATCGCCGCAATGGATTGTGTTCACGACCACGCCCGATTCAATCGCTTTCTTGCAAGTTTTCTCGTAGTTGACCGAGCCCTGAGTAAACGGCTCGTTGCCCGCGATGAAAATCGCTTTGTACGAATTCGGTTCGGTGCTCCAATCAAGTCGCGTCAAGCATTCGTCAATCACCTGGCCACAATATTCGTCGCCTCCATTGGTGGTCAACTCAAACAAGACCTCTGAAATCTTATCCATGTCCGTGGTCAACTGCTGGACCTGTCGAATGTATCCTTCCGCGGCTGGCAAACGCGAATTGCCGTATTCGAAAACAGCCACTCGCAACAGCGGAGTCCGCCCAGCCTTCTCGGCTTTGGAAAACTCTTGCACGATGCCCCAAAGCTGAGCCTGTGCTTGTCCGATCAAGCCATCCATCGAACTGGAGGTATCCAACAAAATCGCCACGTCCACTGCGGCTCGCTTGCCCGTGAATGGCTTCTTGACGTTGCCATCCTCCTCAGCACCGCCCCGGACATCACCTGACGGGCTTACCGTAATGGTTTTAGCGGTACCGTTTTCAACTTTGATCATCACGTCTTGTGCCCAAAGCGAATCGGACGTGAATAAAAAGCCGATTCCTGCGACCGCCGCGAACGACAGCTTGGCGAAATAACTTGACATCTGCACTCTCCTGAAAAGGGTTGATTGCTTCAACTCAAAGTGATCTTTTAAAAAGCGACAACCTGATTACCGATCGGTCGCTTCTTTGTTAGAAGTTTTTTCGAGACAAAAACAATGTATCACCTTCAGCATCAAATTGGATCAACGTTTTAACGCCAAGTTACAATCCGGTTACACAACACGCCACGATCGAACGGGGGGGGCATGCTTCCCCGCTTAGTTACTTAAGCAACTCAAATACTTGCAACTCAAATACCTGCAACTCAAATACCTGCAACTCAAATACCTGGCCACGGCAACAAGCCACCAGAA
>JALZWN010000171.1 GCA_023300235.1 Mariniblastus sp. | reverse complement strand
CCACGCCAGTTCTCACTGGAACGGGTGATCCTGGTGAAACGGTTACCGTTGAGATTGACCTTGATGGTGACGGCATTCCAGATGTCGTTTACGAAACAGTCGTTGACGCCAACGGAGACTGGGCGGTTGACACCGGAATCGAAACTCCAATTAGCGGAGTGTTCCCGACCGACCTTGGCGATGGCGATGCGATTGAAATCGCCGTCACAGACGAGGGCGGAAACACAAGTTCGTCAACACTTGATTTCGATCTAGTAGCTCCTGTTGTGGAAGACAGTTCTTCCAACGACACCACGCCAACTTTGGCAGGCCTGGGCGAACCGGGCGAAACGATCACCGTTGAGATCGACGTCGATGGTGATGGCATTGCAGATGTTACTTATGAAACCGTCGTTGGCCCGCTCGGTGAGTGGACGATTGATCCTGAAACGGTTCTGCCAACAAGCGGTGCGTTCCCAACCGATCTAGCTGACGGCGATACACTTGCCATCACCGCGACCGATCCAGCGGGCAACAGTGACACCGGCACGCTGACGATCGACACGGTCGCTCCAGTAGCCGATGACATAGTGACCAACGACACCACACCTGTGCTCACGGGCACCGGTGAGGCAGGTGAGACGATGGTGGTCGAGCTTGATCTTGATGGTGACGGCATTCCAGATGTCGTTTATGAAACGATTGTCGCCGCCGATGGTACTTGGTCCGTTGACACTGAAACGGCAACTCCAATCAGTGGAGTGTTCCCAGCAGATCTAACTGATGACGATTCATTCGACGTCGTCATTACCGATCCAGCGGGCAACACAAGCACGGCAGAGGTTGTGATTGACACAGAGTTGCCAGCGATTGACGAGACGCCTACCAACGACACCACGCCAGTACTAACGGGCACCGGTGAACCAGGCGAAACGGTCACTGTTGAACTTGACACCGATGGTGACGGCATTCCAGATGTCGTTTTCGAAACGGTTGTCGATGCAAACGGCGATTGGGCGATTGACACTGAATTGGCAACACCAATCAGTGGAACGTTCCCAACCGATCTAGGCGATGATGACACGATTGGGATCACCGTGACTGACGAAGCCGGAAACGTGCAGACATCAGCGGTTGACATTGATCTTGAGGCTCCGGCCGTTGATGTCCTAACGACCAACGACACCACGCCGGTACTAACGGGTGTTGGTGAGCCGGGCGAAACGATCACCGTTGAGATTGACACTGATGGCGACGGCATTCCAGACGTGGTCTACGAAACAGTTGTCGATGCAAACGGCGACTGGTCGGTTGACACCGGAATCGAAACTCCGCTCAGTGGAGTCTTCCCGACGGATCTTGGTGATGACGACGTGTTGGCTGTCACGGCTACCGATGAAGCTGGTAACTCAGCATCTTCAACGGTGGATATCGACTTAGAGGCTCCAGTCTCTGAAGATCTCGACGCCAGCGACACCCCACCGGTTCTGACAGGAACTGGCGAGCCGGGTGAAACAATTACGGTTGAGCTTGACACCGATGGTGACGGCATTCCAGATGTGACTTACGAGGCGGTTGTCGATGCCAATGGTGATTGGGCTGTTGACACTGGAATCGAAACTCCGGTCAGTGGAACGTTTACACCGTTGACGATTGATCAAGAGGTTGCGGTGACGGTTACCGACCCTGCTGGCAACACGGGCACCAGCACGATCACTCCACCACTTGGAGTTCTCAGTGGAACTGTCTTTGAAGACACCAACCGGGACGGCATTCAGCAAGTCGGCGAAATCGGAATCGCGGGAGTTCTCGTTACGCTAACTGGTACCGACGTGTTTGGCACCCCAGTTAACGTCCAAACAACTACCGATGCAACCGGCCGCTATTCGTTCGAAGCCAATGCTGGCGACTACACCGTAACGCAGACACAGCCCGAGGGGTTCAACGACGGCATCGACATCGATGCCGACGGCAACGTTACAACCGTCAACGACCAGTGGACAGTCAGTCTTGCCTTCGGTCAAACGATTAACAGTGCCACATTTGCTGAGCTACCGGGCGAACGTTTTGCGACCGGTAACCCACCGAATCTTCCTACATTGGGATCGAGCTTCAATCCATCGATTGGTAATCAGAACGCCAGTGGCTTGAGTGCCCCAGGTTCGATCTATTCTGGAACCGCAATCAATGCCAACGCGAATCCACTTTCGCTTGACAGTGGACGGCCCGTAGTCGGTGGTTATTCAGTTTCCAACGACGTGAGTCTAGAGGATGATTGCTGTTCCCCTGAACTAGTCGATCCTAGTGGTCAGCCAATATTGCAGGAGACAATCGTGCCTTCTCAAGACGGAATGAGCATGGATCCAGCATTGATGGCTGAGGAAGTGATCAGTTCGGAAGGAGTTGCCGAGGACCAAATGATCTGCGAAGACAACGAATTTTGTTCGGAAGCTCCGAGCGAAATCGTTGAAGTCATCGATGACCCTAGCTGCGAGAGTTTGCGACGACCGGGATTCCTTAAGCGTTTTTCTAGTTGGCTTGAAAGGTAGCGAATGCTCAGGGCTGATCCAGTTTGACGAAGATTGTTCGGCAGACTGGAAATGAAAACTCAGAAACGGCGGTGCAAAATTTGCATTGCCGTTTCTTTTTTTGAACGGCATCTAGACTTGCCGACTGAATCGCTGTTGGTGGTTAGCGTTTGAGGCTCCGATTAATTTGCCACAGCGGAGAGTTCACAACGTAAACGGTCAATCACTATTGGCAGGGAACTTGCGGAACACAAAAACCGCAATCATCATCCCGACAAAAATGCACGCCGATCCAACGATCAATGGCGCTCCCGGAATGGAAACAACGGCTTGCTCGGATGTAAAGTAACTAAACAGCCCCGTTGTGAAGAAAACAGGAGCAATGATGTTCGTCAGACTCATCAACGAAGTCAACGCACCTTGGACTTTGCCCTGCTCGGAAGAATCGACTTGGGATGCTACTAAGCTTTGAATCGCTGGGCCTGTGATGCCACCCATCGCACCAAACACGATCACCACCAAAATCATCCAGCCAGCGGGAGCCAATCCGTAACCAAGAAACGCCACTGCCGAGACGGACGTGCCCAAGATAATTGCTTTACGTTCCCCAATCTTGGCAATAATCGGTCGCACCAATCCGCCTTGGACGATCGCGGCGGAGATTCCCACTAACCCCAAGACCAAGCCGTTGGTCATCTCGCTCCAATCGTATCGATAGCTGGTGTACAGAACCCACACGTTCTCCAAGCCTCGTTGAGCAAAGGACAGGCAAAGAAATACGACGGATAAACCGGCGACTAAGGGGTACACCTGCAATCGACCGATCGAGCCAAACGGATTGGCTTTTTTGATTGTGAAGCTGCCTCGTTTTTCTTTTGGTAGTGATTCCGGCAAAACAAGGAAGCCGTACAACCAGTTCGCCAACGCCAGTCCTGCGGATACGAAGAATGGAAGCTTGATGTGAATGCCTCCTAGCACTCCACCCAGGGCTGGGCCGAAGATAAAACCAAGCCCAAACATCATCCCAACTAGCCCAAAGTTTTTGGCTCGATTTTCTGGCGTAGAGATATCGGCGATGTAGGCGTTGGCGGCGGAGAAACTTCCTCCCATCACCCCGGCAAGGATTCGTCCTGCAAACAGCCAAGCGATATTCGGTGCAAACCCCATCACCAAAAAGTCGATCCCCAGCACCAACAACGAACCGAGAATGATCGGCCGTCGGCCGTAGCAATCCGAGAGGGCGCCCAAGATCGGGGCGAATAGGAATTGCATCAAAGCATAGGAGGCTCCGATCCAGCCGATGTACCAACCGGCTGATGAATCGACGATTGCTTTGAGTTCTTCCGCTGACTTGCTGGCTGCCAGTTGAGCATCACTTTCGATGAAGCTTTTGACCAGTTCGGGCAGCACTGGAATGATGATCCCAATGCCAAGGATGTCGATGAACAGCGTTAGCAAGATGAACGAGATCGCAGCGTTGGGGGCTGGCGAAGTCTCGGTTGGCAGCATGGCATCAGCAGTGGTATGTCGTTCCTGCACCATCGTGTGAATTCGTCGCTACAAGAAGAAACAATGAGAAGTTTCGCCGCTGCTGTTGGCAGGCTTAGTACATATCATAATACTTCGCGACAAAACAGAAAATGCGTCGCTCAAAAAGGTTGCGGGATAAGCTCTAAGTGATAGTTGACCACTCTAGCGGTCGTTTTACTGCTTTGGATTTTATAAATCACCACTTTAGTTCGTATTGGTTTGGAGTAGACTACCGCGAATGAATAGACGACTCACCAAAATCAGCAAGTACTTAAGCTTCATCCTACGGCACCACCCGGAATCGATCGGGTTGAAGCTCGACGCGGATCGATGGGCGGTTTTGGATGAACTAATCAAAAAAGCAAACGCCAGCGGCAAGTCGATCACTTCGCAGCAAGTCACCGACGTCGTGGCGTTGAACGAGCATAAGATCTTTGCCCTGAGCGAAGATGGGCTTCGGATCCGTTGTAGCTAAACTCGCGGGCGCTTTGATAGGTTGCTATCTCAACTGGCTATCTCAACTGGCTATCTCAACTGGCTACCTCAACTGAGCCACTAAATTTGGCAAAAAACCTTTTTTCCAAAAAAACAGGCAGAAGCCGTATAGTTGAGGGGGAGCCGTTGGGTCGAAGCGTTTGGTGTAGGCCACGGCGAGCGAAATTCAATAACGCTTTCCAATGGATGGTCAGCGTGGGGGATAAAAAATGTCGGTTTGGTGCAGTCAATGTGTAGACAGGCCTATAATTAAGCGTTTGATAGAGTTTGTTGACTGGTTAATTAGAATTGTGTCGAATCGCTTCAATTTCGTTTCATGAATTCTAAGCCCTTCTTTTTCTTTCCAACCTTGGCCAATATGAAATCTCTTTTCTCCGTGCACTTCGCTTTTTTGGCTTTGGCTATATTCTGTCAGCAAGGCAATGCTCAAACCAACATTATTCAAATCATTGCCGACGATATGAGTTGGTCGGATTTGAGTACTGGTTTGACAAACCTTGGCAACGGTTCTCCTTATTACCAGACCCCTAACATCGATGCTCTCGCCGCCGGTGGGATGTCGTTCACCAGCTTTTATGCTCAACCGGCTTGCGCCCCAACTCGGGCTGCTTTGCTGACGGGCCAGTATGCGCCACGCAATGGCTTGCACAACGTTGGGGCACTGAACCAAAACGCCGCCTCGCTACTGGTCGGTCCCGACGACGGCAACAGCATCAACACAGCAGCGATTACCATTGGTGAAACGCTTCAGGCATCCGGCTACGTCACCGCTCACATTGGGAAATTCCACAGTACCAATCGACCGAACGACATCGAGAATTTTCATGGCTTTGATTTTAACGTTGGCGGAACCACCAGCGGTGGTGTTGACACAGTCGACCCTTATCTCGCTCGACTTAATAACAACGGCACGCAATGGTCTTTCGGTAACGCTCACGGAGCCGAGCTAGACATCTATGCACAGCCGTACTCTCAACAATACATCGACCAAAATTTGCTTGCTTTGGCAAACGGGAACAACGCCGCGACTGTGTTGGATTCGCCGAAGCATTTGAACGACGCGATGGCCGACGCGACGATCGACTTCTTGGAAGATCGCACGAGTGATGGCCAACCGTTTTTTGTGAACGTTGCTTTCAACGCAGTTCACAATATCGCAAATTCGCGTTCGGACTTGGAGGCAAAATACGCTGGTTTGCCACCCAGTACTATTCCACAGCACGACAACCCAGCCTACGCCGGCCTTCTTGAAGGAATGGATCAAGCGATCGGCCGCATCATCAATTTTGTGAACGCAAACGGGCTTAGCGGCAACACCTTGATCGTGTTCATGTCCGACAATGGCGGAACCAACGTGACGGACAACTATCCGTTGCGAGGACAAAAGGGGTCGTTCCAAGAGGGTGGGATTCGTGTGCCTTTGATTTTTAATCTTCCCGGTACCATCGCCCCCGGCGTGACCGATCGCGCGACTCACTTAGTCGATTTATACAAAACCTATGCGGAGCTTACCGGTGCGGCGTTGCCTGATCCGGCCGTTCATCCGCTCGACGGCGAATCGTTTAACGACACACTCGCTGGAAACTCGACACCTCGAAGCGAGCCGATTTATTATCACTTCCCCGGATCGGCCGGTCAGACTCGGCCGCAGTCAGTTGCGATTTGCGATGGCTCGGACGGCAAACGATACAAGCTGCTTTATTTTTACGAAGACCGGATTTATGAATTCTATAACCTGACCGATGACATTGACGAATCCGTCGAACTGGTCAGCTCAGGCATGACGGAAACTCAGCTTGAAATTGCAATCGCTTGCAGCCAGAGCCTGATCCATTGGTTGGGCGATGTCGATGCGGAATTGTTGACCGTTCGTGCGACGGGCGAAGCGGTGCCTCCGCCACAGCATTCGGTGCCGATTGATTTTGACTTGGACGAATCACAGTTAGGCAGCGGGTTGGAGGGGCTCGCCAGTGGCGTTGTTTCGGAGCTTGGTCTGTCGTTGACGCTCACGGCACAAGGGCAGGGTGGAGTTCTTGATACTGACGACGTTGGCATTGGAGTTAGCTCAGATCAGGATACCGGTGGCAACAATCAACAACGGCGAATCAACGGCAGCCAAGCGACGCCCGAAGGAATCGAGTTTTCTTTCGACCAAGATGTTTTGCTCAAGCACTTGAACGTCAACAACCTAAGCTCCGATGGCGTTGAATCGGTCCACTTGGAATTTGTTGCGGGAGACAATCCATTCGTGGGCTTGTCAGGATACACGACTGACGGGTTTACGGTGACCAACAACGATTTGGAGTTTGTGCGGAACGATAATAGTAACAATTCATTGACAGTTCGATTTGGCCGATTGGCTCAAAGCGAAATTCTGTTGACCGCTGGAACAACGATTCGATTGACGTCGAACAACACGGTCAACGGAGGCATTTTGTTGGAGTCGATCGGTGTTGCGTTTCCGCAGAGCGATGTCGTTGCTGCGGTCTTGTTGGGAGATGTCAATCGCGATGAAGTCGTGGACTTTTTAGATATTTCACCGTTCATTGCGGTGCTTTCCGCAGGAGAACTGCAAGAGGAAGCCGATATCGATCGCAATGGTTTCGTGGACTTTTTGGACATCTCACCATTCATTGCGATTCTCAGTGCCAGGTAGAAGGTGCAACTGAAATGTTGACGTTCATTGGTGGTTTATGTTTTGGGTTCTTCCGCAATTTAGTGGGTGGGTGTGAACTTGGCAGAATTTAGAAAGCCTGCCCCCCCCCAACGCCTGTGAGGGTGCCATGCTACGCCGTTTAAAATGGTCCATCCGAGTTTATTGTGGGTGGCTTAATAAGCAGACCATTGGTTCCCCTGTAACCTTATCGAAAAAGGGTGCCATGTTTACGCGATCTGAAAAGGACTAATTCGAGAAAGCCCCCTTGAGAAACATGCTCACGGGATTTTCCCAAGACCACATCGCACGCGTAAGCACGCCGGCACTCAGTAGATCCTCTTACCCTCCAAGCCGTGAAGCATGGCACCCACTCGTCTCGAAAAATACCTGAAACATTGGGCCAGCCACTAAAACTCCGGGAGCACCATAATTAAAGTCCAACGCCTAAGCCAAACAGCTGATCGATCAACGGATCGTTGGTTTCGACAAAGATGGTTTCAGCCGTTTTTGGGTGTTTGAAGCTGAGTGACTTTGCCAGCAGCAACATCCTGGTGCCGGTGTTGAGTGATTTTCCGTTGGCGTCGGAATCTTCAATGCCCGCGTAGCGATAGTCGCCGACGATCGGGTGTCCGGCGTCTAACAGATGTCTGCGGATTTGGTGAAACCTACCGGTGTGGGGCACGGCTTGGATCAACGAGATGGTTTTACCGCAGTGGTGATCAACTGTTTTTAAAACTTCGAAGTCCGTATGTGCTTCACGGTTGGGTGCCCCTTTGGCCTTTTGAATCGGTGCGTTGCAGCTCCACGCGGACTGTTCCGGCTTGCCTTGGACCACTGCCCAGTAAACCTTTTCCATCGCGTGGTCTGCTAGGTTTTGGTGGAGCGATTTCGAGACTTCGCGGTCGATACCGAACAGCAGAACGCCAGCGGTCGGTCGGTCGATCCGGTGGATGTTGTGGACTCGAACGCCGATCTGGTCGCGAAGGATTTTCATCGCAACTAGGTCGTCCGGCTGAGGGTTTTCCGCTGGGTGAACGATATGCCCGGCTGGCTTGTGGATCACGACAAGACTTTCGTCTTGAAACAGAATCTTCAAAGGAGCAGTGGGCGCGGGTAGGTTGGTCATCTGGTGTTACCTAAAAATGCTGTTGAAGGATTTGTCCGAAGGCGTCACCTCATCGATCTGCTAAACCACGATAGGTTCTAAAAAGCTTTCTTCGGCCAGTGTGACGACGGCGATGGTCAGCAGTTGGTTGGCGAAGCGGCGTTGTTCGCCGGTGGCGATGCCCAAGGCGGTGTCCGGCGATTTGATTTTTTCATAAAACGACCAGCGTTCCATTTAAGTCCACGGGCTCCCCCTCGTCGAGCATCGCTTTGTATTGGTCGTGAATGTCAGGATGGAAATCATCCGGTGGCAACATGAACGTTGCTTCCTGCGCCGGCACGACCGACAGCAGACCGACGAATAGTTTTTTTCCTAGCCACCGCTCAAGATTGCGATGAACGGTGAGATATCCAAAAAATTAACGGACCCACTATCATCGCAATCCGCTTCGGTTTGAAAGCCGCCGCCGGATAGGATGGCGATGAATGGAGCGATGTCCAAAAAGTTGACCGTTCCGTTCAAATCAACATCGCCCAGAAGCACCGAAGAAGGTTCGGTGACGCTCAGCGAGAACGCGTTGAGGGGGACGAAACGAGTACCCTCTATGTCAAACGAAATTTGATCCGTGACACCATCTGCGACGAAAGTGAAATTGACGAATGGGATCGAGCCATCAGCACTGCCCCGCGTTTCGCCTGCTCCGTTATACAGAGTTGCTTGCGAGTTTCCTTCGATAGCGTTGTTGCTCCCGTAGGTAACAGTGAAATTAGCTTGTTGGCCAACATTGTCACCAATGCCCCAGATTGACAAAACAATCGTGTCACCTGCGGCTGAGTTGGCCAGCAACCCATCAATAGCAACGTTCGTGTCATCCACGTCAAATGCATATCCTTCTGTAATCGGATCGGTATCGTTGTGAGAATCATTCCCAGAATTGAAGCCCTCGTTCGTGCCAGTGCCGTTGCCATTCACAGGATCGCTACCCGTGTCCGTGGTCGTGACAGTGAAACCGCCCACCGTTACCCCCATGCCGAAGTTGTCTCCAAAATTTGAATCACGGCCAAAACCTTCGCTAGTATGAAGGGCCATATTCGCGTCAAGATTGCTGCCGGGGTTTTGACTGATAAAATCCGCCGCCGTCGCAGTAGCAGCATCGCGGTCACCTCGCCCAGCGGGAACCGTAATGTTAACTGCGATATCTTGCGGGGGTGGTGACACAAAAGCAAACATGCCTAAACCGGGGTGAGCAAAGTTATTGATTTCAGGTGAATAACCAGGGAAGTCAAAAACGGCTCTTGTATAAGGATGATTTAGCCCGGCCACTGAAAACAGTTTGGCAGACATGTAGTAGACAGGCGAGAATTCACTACGGCCTATCGCACTAATTTCTGTTGCATTTTGCCCTTGAAGTGAGACAGGGCATCGAAGAGGAATATCAGAAATATAGGGTGGTAAATCATCAAATCCTAGATTGTATCGAGCATGGTACTCGACACCCGCAAGAAGCCGATTGTTCTCAAGGTATACAAACTGGTCACCCTGATTCCACAAGCATAAAGCAGCTTCTGTTAGATGTGCGATGCCACCCTGAACATGGATTTGATCTCTGCCAGTTTCTAAAGCTTGTCCTGTTGAAAAGGGGATGTAATCCGTCAGCGAGTTACAGCCATCAACTAAATTGTAACCAGATATGAACGCTTGGCGTTGAAAGCTATACCTTTCTGCATCATCCATGAAAATGGCGATCGACGTGTTACCGCCAAGTGCTGACGTTCCGAAGTTCGATGAACTAAGAAGGCCGGTGTTCGTCTGAGCTTCGTAGATTACATCTCTAAACCAGACTCGAGCGGCTGCGATATCTTCCTGAGGCCAGCCCGCTTCGCCATTAAAACCATGGGCAAGGATTTCAGCGGCTTGAGCCATTGCACCTGCACCAGTACTCACGGTGAGAGTTGGGGCAAAAACGTCAAAGTCTTCAACGCGTTCAACCCAATTGTCGATAATGTTAATCGCGGCATCTGAAAATGAACGATCGCCTGAGGCAACCCACTTCATGGTTAAAACCCAAGCATCAAACCCAGCGGTATGCATAGCGCCATTGTTGGTAATCAGAGCGGGTGGATTCGATGTGGTATTAGCACTTGGCCCCTCGTTTCTAGCGGCATTCCAACCAGTAATCCAAGGCTCTTCCTGTGCGGCTATTTTTTCTCGGATCGTCGTTAGGTCATCTTGCGTATGCCAGCCGCCGGGATGCACCATTTGGGCACTCGCAGAACTAGCCACTAGACAAACAAGCAGCAAACCAACTGCCATCTGTACACACACACGATGCACAACGTCAAAACAGCCGCACATTTTCATAAAAGCTTCCAGTATCTAGGGTAGAAGTATTCTTGTTAAAGGTCTTGCACAAAAACAACTTGCGTCGATACGGATATCTTATCTCACTGCGTCGCAACAAGAAGTGTCATTCTTTTGGGGCACGTTTTCTTGCCGCATGAGTCATGTCTTTTGAGTCAACTCCATTAATCTCGTCTCTTAGATCCGTCAACATCGTGATGATCTCCGGCCAGTTTAGCGGCAAATCGAAGACCATTGCTTGCATGATCTTGTAGTCAACCAAAAGCAACGATAGGAACGTTTCTAAAATTCTACGACCTGCGATAGTAACAGCAGGATGGATTCGAGCATCGACTTGCTATTGGTTCGTCAAAGTGAGTGTCGCGATAATCAATTCAGATCAGTTAAACCGCTAGAGTCGCTGAGCTCAATCAAGGCGACGATCGCCGCCGGTCGTTCGCCAAAAACTCATAGAGTTTGAGGTGGCTAAACGTGCTTTTCTTACTCGTTGATTTCAAAATTTGTTCGGCGATAGGCAACGACTCGTAGGAATTATTCTCACTAACGCTCGACTACGACTCGGAGAGTCGAATGGTGTAACTCGACTCTCGGTAGCGTACCAGAATTGGCCAGCATCGCGGAGGCTACAAAGTTTGAAATCCGAGAGAACCGAATGAGGATCCCTTTGTGTTCAGTGTCGGCTGTGTTTCAAAATCACTACTTCATCGATTTCAGTTATCGTTTATATTCGTTTGCTTGGAGCCTAGTACTTATTTGCGATACGCCTCGACTGTGATTCATCCAAAATTTAAATCTTTACTGTTTCTTGGTGGCGGTCATCGCCAGACATTGGCGGCGTTTTTAGTCGCGGGAAAGCGACAACCGTATCGGGCGGTTCAGCATGTGTTTGACTTGGCTGAAGGAGATCGAACGATCTTGCATGACGACTGTCCTGCGAACTGGCCGGACGCCGGTCCCGTCGTATTGCTGCTGCACGGTTTGGCTGGATGCTATGGCAGTGACTACATGGTGCGGATCGCAAACAAACTGAATCGGCTGGGCGTTCGTACGTTTCGGATGGATCATCGGGATTGTGGAGCAGCCAAGGGGATGGCTCGGCTCCCCTACCATTCTGGCGTCAGCGAAGACCTGTTGGCGGCATGGCAAAAGGTTCGCAGCCTGTGTCCGCTTTCACCGGGGGCCGTTGTCGGATTTTCGTTAAGTGCGAACATTGTGATCAAAACGGTTGGAACTTGCGGTTGGTCAACCGACGATGCTGCGGGGCTGCAATGTGCGGGACCGCGTTGTGCGGTGGCAGTGAATCCGCCGATCGATCTCGAGCAATGTTCGCGGGCGCTTGGCCGCTGGAGCAATCGAATCTACGACAAGTATTTTGTGAGGCGATTGACCGGAGATGTTCAACGGCGGTTGGAAAACTATCCGTCGTTGCCCAAGCCGTGGAAAAATCCTCCGCGAACCCTGCGAGAGTTCGACGAGCTATACACGGCTCCCGTTTCGGGCTTTGAGAGTGCAGCCGACTATTACGCTCGTTGTAGCGGCAACCAATTTGTTGAATCCATTCAGATTCCAACATTGATACTGACTGCCGAAGACGATCCAATTGTCCCGCCGGATGCGTTTCGCGATTTGCCGACCGTCGAAGGAGTGACCGTCCACATCGCTTCTTCGGGAGGGCACCTGGGCTATTTTGGTCCGAAGGGAGTTGATCCCGATCGACGTTGGATGGATTGGCGAGTCATCGAGTGGATGATGCCGTTACTAGGCCCACGATCTGAGTAGACATCCTTGGCGTTACTTTCATTAGTCAATAAGCGGTAGCCCGGCGCCAATGGAATCCCGACGCGTGAGCGAGGAACCGAGCGCCAGCGAGCAGAGTTTAACGGATAGCCGGAAGGCGTCGGCGGCAGCGCAAACTAGCCCTCAGCGGCCCCGATCATCCAACAACATTTTAAACCGCGGATGAACGCTGATAGACACGGACTCTGCGCGGCTGGAGATCCGTTTAGCCAAGCTGCCACTCATGCGAAGATAGTCGCCTTTTACTCTGTAAAAGAGCGATCTTTCACGGAATGAAAGGCGAGATTTAGCTTGCCGGTCGCATTCAACGTACTATACATTGCGCATCTACCCCGATTAATGCTCAACTTATAGTACATTGAAATGAGAACGGAAAAGTCTCTACTTCCCCAGCACAGGCGAATCCGAAAGAGTGTGGGAGAAAACGTTCGCCTCGCAAGGCTGCGGCGCAAGCTGTCCGCCGCCAAGGTCGCTGAACGCGCTGGGATCAGTAGGAACACACTGTACATGCTTGAAAAAGGGGAGGGCAACACCTCGATCACCACCCTGTTTCAAATCCTAGTCGTTCTTGGTCTAGAAAACGACTTTTCAAAACTGGCGTCCGACGATCAGCTGGGAAGACGATTGGAAGATGCCAATCTGAAATCTCCACATTCTGAGCCCCTAAAACTAAGTCGCCAACCAAGAGTAAAAAAGAGGCCAACCAATGACTCGCGAAATCCATGTCTTCGGCGATTGGCAACAGTTGGGCTTGTTTTTTATTCAGGCGATACGAATTTAGAACGTCCAAAAGATAGTAGGCTTGTCTCCCAAACGTTGCTTTGGTTTTGCCTAGCGTGGCCCTCATGGGCTGTAGTTGCGGTTCTATCAAACGGTTCAGGTGGCATTCGCCATTTTTTGATAAGATATGAACAGCCGTCCCAAGTTTGGGTCACAATTGGGCTGTCAATTCAATGCATCGTAGATCCTTGTCAGGTAGAAAAAACACCATGAACCGTATGATCTTACTTCAGATATTGGCAGTAGGTTTTGTCGTTTCATTGCTGATCAGCGGGAGCAAGACTGCCAACGGACAAGGAAATGACAAACCTGTTGGGATGAAACCTGCATACGCTTCAGAAACGGAAGAGCCAAGTTTTCAGCAACTCCAAGCTCCTGCTGAAGTTACTTCAGACGGGAACTCGCAGAAGCTGTGGGGCCCTGAGACAGTTCTTGCCATTGCGGTGATTGTATTTTGTTTAATTGTGCTCTGGGTTCAGTATCTACTGGTGATGAGAGACACCGTTGATTGGACTCCCAACACGATCATCCGTTTCTTTGGGCTGACCCTGATTATTAACGGAGGAGTGCTTTTGGTTGTAGCCGGTTTTTCGAGCCAGCAAATAGCGGGCGTGCTTGGGTTGCTCGGTTCAATCGCGGGCTATCTTCTAGGAGCGTCATCGAAGGGCAGTACTGACGGTGACTCCCGGACTGTTGCGAATAGTCGTGCCCAATCAAGCCAGTCGGGCTCCGAAGACAATTAGAGTTTAGCTAATCGCCAA
>JALZWN010000170.1 GCA_023300235.1 Mariniblastus sp. | reverse complement strand
ATTATGCCGGGGCAACAATGGTCCAACCCCTCCACGCAGCAACGAAAAAACTTGACGTTAATGATCGGTAGTGCGATCGCCACCGTGATACTAGTCGCCATCTCGATCGCAACCATCGTGCGGCTAAGCAGCGGCACGCCCGATACCGCTGGCAAAGAAATTGCCGCCGCCGATCCCACCGAAACGACCGCCGACGATACCGAATCACCTGCGGCTAGCGACGACGCCGCCACAACGGACGAACCAGCGACCTCGCCAGAGCCCGAGCAAACAAACCAAGACAGCGGCTTCTTGGACGACCGACCAACCATCCCGCAACTTCCGATCGAACAAAACCCCGACGCTGACCAAACTCCGCCGATCAACCCAGGCGGGCCTGACCGCCCAAGATTCTCCGCACCCGAAATCACAACCGGCGATCCTGAACCGCCCGCGGGCAACACTCCACCTGCCGCTGACAACGTCAACACTCCGCCAAAGAATTCGAAAAGCCTCGAAGACTTGTTGGTCGAGCAAGGCGTTTCGGCGGGAGAACTCGCGGACGTCGCGACCTTGCTGCGGAGCGATGAAGACACCAGCCGCCCAAAGTTTTCGGTGACGCCGACCAAACCCCGGAACGCAAACTTCCAGCGTTTGCTCGAGCTTCCAATTCACACGCTCGACGCCCCCAACGGCATCTCGCTCGTCCGCGCCGCGCGGACCGTCAGTCAACTTTCGGGCGTGCCGATCGCCGTCGACGTTCGCCAACTTTCGCTGATGGGCCTGCCAGCCAACCCGACGCTCAAGCTGGCCATCAAAGACGAAACCACCTTATCCACCGCCGAAAAACTGGCGGAACTCGCCGGCGCCAAAGCGACCGTCGTCGGCGACGGCATCTTCATCTCGTTGCCCGCCAGCCAGCAGAAATCGAATTTTGAATTAGCTTTCCCGAACGTAGGCGAGTTGCAAGACGAAGAAAAACAACGCTTCTTGGATTCAATCCAAGCCCTCATCGCGCCGGATGCCTGGACCGACCCGATCTCGCCGGCGACGATTCGGTTTGAAGGCGACACCATTCTGTTGAACTCCGGAACGGGCGTCCAACAACACATCCAAATGCTGATCCAACGGATGAATGCCGCCGTCGAATTCACTGCGGCCCCCAACAACGAAGACGCAGCCTCGGCCGTTGCATCTCGTTGGGCCGCCAGCGAACCTCTGCGAAAGCAACCGACCGGCTGGTCAACCGGCCCCGACCTGACGCTCGCCGAATTCTTGGATCGAATCGAAAGGCTTCACAGTTTGTCCGTCGTAGTCGACTGGCCGTCGGCCCTAGCTGCCGGCTGGACCCCACTGGCCCAAGTACCTGGCGATCTTGTAGAGCCCGATGTTGGCGAAGCGATTCGTCACTTGTCAAAAGCGATGAACTTAAGAGTGATCGGAATCGACGCCAAAACGCTACTACTGACGACTTCACAAACAGCCTACGATGCACAAGACTTAGAAGTCTATCCAATCTTGGCCGACTGGGCCGATCAGACGAAACCGGAAGAGATCGAACAGTTGATTTTTACAGCGTTGGGACAACAAGTCACCGACAGTTTCGTGCGAGTGGTTTTCGAACCCAAGTGCCACAGCCTGATCGTCGTCGCTTCTCAGCCCATCCAACATCAGGTTCAAAAGCTGGTCGAACGATTAAACCAAGCCGTCGATGCCGAAGGCAACGGCCGCTAAAAGAGCAAGAGTTTAACGGCCAGCCGGAAGGCGACCGTGCCCGGGCGAATCAGTTTCACAAACCAGCCAGACTCTTTAAATGGCAACCCGCCGCGTCAGCAAGGATAAATGGCAACCCGCCGCGTCAGCAAGGAAATGTGGTGATGGGCTTCCAGCCTGTCATGCGCACAGACAGGCTGGCAAGCCCATCACCACATTCTTTGGCTTCGCCCACAAAAAAACAGCTTGGTCGATTTTCATCAACCAAGCTGTTTTGAATTCTTAAAAGCTACGACTTCGTCGCTTAGCCTTCTTTTAGCGAACGAGTCTCAAGCTGACGCTCAGTTGGAAGCTTCACGTTCCAAACCAAACCAACCTTCTCCAAGCCGCGAATGATGACCCAGCTCAGGTCAAACTGCCACCACTCAAGGCCATGGCGAGCCGAAGTCGGGAAGGCGTGGTGATTGTTGTGCCAACCTTCACCGTGACTGAACACGCCAAAGAAAAAGTTGTTACGTGAATCGTCGGATGATTTGTAGTCTTGTGAACCAAAGATGTGACAGATCGAGTTGATCGACCAAGTCATGTGGTGAGACAAGCAAACGCGAGCCAAGCCACCCCAAAGCAAGCCTAAGGCAAAACCTTTGACAAACGCCATCGCAGTGAAAGGCGCCGCGCCCCACATGACCGTTGAACCGAAACCCAACACACCAGCAAAGCCGCCGATAATTGCAGGTGCGACCAATGTTCCCACAACCCACCAAACGTAGTTGCGATCGATCGACTCTAGTAGCGGGTCGCCAACCAAATCGGGCACGTACTTTTTACGTTCTTGCTTCGACCAGTTTGCGTTAAACAACCAACCGGTATGCGAGTGCCAGAAACCTTGCAGCGTTTCCATGAACCCACCTTCGTGCAGGTGAGGGCTGTGCGGATCGCCGTGGTGATCAGAGAAACGATGGTGCTTGCGGTGAACCATGCACCAGTCAATCGGAGACCCTTCAACGGCCAACGAACCGGCGACGGTCCAAAACCAACGAACCGCAGGATGAGCCTCGAACGAACGGTGAGTCAACATGCGATGGAAACCGATCGTGATTCCCATGCCGGTCAAATACCAACCGCCGATCAACATGAACACGTCCAACCACGAAACCATGCCGTATTGAAACGCCATATAAATCGCACCGGTCAAACCAGCCAATGGCAATAACACGGTCCCCAAAATAGCGAGACGTTTGCCAAGCGTGTTCTCATCGAAAACGTGATCGTCATGCTCACCCGATTTTTCAGAAATCGGTGCGACGAAATCAACCAACGAACCCGCATGAGCGGCTTCGGTGTCAACTTCGCTTTTCGCTCCAGCTAGGCTTTGATCAACAACCGTTTGATCTTTGACGAGCGTCTTCTGCGAGAATGCTTTTTTATCGTTTGCATTTTTGGTGGGCGGGACAACTGAGGACATTATGCTTTCCTTTTCTGCCAGTGCGAGCATCTGTGAAGGTCGCATTTTCTCGGCAGTTAAAGTTTATTAACTTCGGCTTGAAAATTCGCACCGCCAAACCAGTTTGCATTTCAAACCCGTTCGACGACTCAAGAAGTATATATAATCATCGGCGGTTGAAAGTCCGCAGGGTGTCTGCCCAATGTAATACTTATGTAACGAGCGGCTAAGAGCCATGAAACGCGTCAAATGTGCTGGTTTTCGTTTGAATTAACCCGGCCAAATCGCCTGACCGGTCTTGCCATCGCCCCCATCTTCTATGCGAGTGCCATGCTTACGCGGTTCTAAATAGCCTGAATCTATAAGGCCCCGCAAAAAACATGCTCACGGGACTTCTCCAAAACCACATCGCTCGCGTAAGCATGCCGGCACTCAGTACCCCCTCTTACGCGAAGAACTGTGGTGATGGGCTTCCAGCCTGTCATGCGCGCAGACAGGCTGGAAGCCCATCACCACATTCTTTAGGCTTCGCCCAAGCATGTTAAATCAACACGCCCTAACGCGTTGGGCCACCAGAACCCCCAGATTCAAAAACTGATTTGCCGTGTCACTCGGCGGTTGGCACTAGTTTTTAACGCGAACGTGGGTTAATTTGTCGCTGGTTTTTGGTGCCGGTTTTTCTGTTTTGCGATAGCCACAGTTCCCCACGGTCCCCAATCCAACTCGACCAAACTAAAACAACACAAAACAAACGGCAGCGATCACGCTACCTGCAACATCAAATTCATGGCCGACATCCGCACCTTCATCGCCATCAACGCTTCGCAACGAGTCACCAACAATGTGGCTCGACTGATTCCCCGACTGGAATCCGCCCAAGCCGGCTATCGCTGGGTCGAAGATGAAAACCTCGTCATCCAACTCAACTCCGTTGGCATGGTGCGTGACACCGAGCTACCAGAGCTTTTAAAACTGATCAAAGAAACGGTCGAGCCATTCCCGCGTTTCGAGTTATCGATGCAAGGCGTCAGCGGTTTCCCGTCCGAAGAAGAACCTCGCGTGGTTTGGATCGGCGTCGACGAAGGCATTGAATCGCTCAAAGCAATCTACGACACGCTGGCTGATGCGTTGCACCATTGGGGCATCAACCGCGAACGCAAACCGTTCGTCCCGCACATGACGCTCGGCCGCTTGGACCGCGGCGGCCGGTGGAACGACCCGTTGCTAGAAAAAATGCACCGCCTTCGCAGCCACGATAGCGGGTTTTGTACCGTCAGCGAAATCACCGTTTACTCCAGCTACCAAGACCGCAGCGGATTGACCTACACACCGATGGCACGAGTCCAACTTGCTTAACGCTTGGTGCTTTATGCTTAGCTCTCAATGCTTCGCTCTTAGTGCCTAGCAGTTAAAGCCCACTCCAACACTTCGCGACCAAAACGAAAACACGTCGCTCAAAAAGGCTGCCGGATAAGCCCTGTTGGACAAGCCCTTCGTGAAAATCAAAATCGCTCAAATCAAATCATTGTCAAACTAACTTAACCAATCTTTCTCTAACCAAAGAACCTCTCCCGTGTCAGAAAAGAAATACAACGTGTTCGGCGTCGGCAACGCACTGGTCGACACCCTCGCTCAAGTCGAAGATCAACTCGTAACCGACCTATCGCTCAACAAGGGCGGCATGGCATTGATGGACGCTGAAAATCAAGCCGGCGTTTTGTCCAGCCTCGAACAACAGTCACTGCAACTCGCCTCAGGCGGTTCAGCAGCCAACACGATGGTCGCGATCGCTCAAAGCGGTGGCAACGGAGTTTATTGCGGCAAAGTCGCCGGCGACCCCAACGGCGAGTTCTACAAAAAAGACATGGAAGAAGCCGGCATCCTATTCCCGGTCGCCGCCGCCTCGGCAGAAGCGTTGCCCACCGGCACTTGCGTCGTGCTAACGACTCCCGATGCCGAGCGAACCATGTGCACGCACTTGGGTGTTTCGACAACGCTACAAAAATCTGACTTGAACCTGGACCTGTTGGCTCAGTCTCAATGCAGCTACATCGAAGGCTACCTGTGGGACGCCGAAGCACCACGCGCCGCTTGCATTGAAGCACTCCAGCAATCCAACAAGCTAGGCGTGAAAGCAGCCTTCACTTTCTCCGACGCGTTTTTACTTGGCCGCTACGCCGATGACTTCCGCGGAATCGTCAACGACTATTGCGACATCGTGTTCTGCAACGCCGACGAAGCCAAGCAATTTTTCGGCAGCGATGACCTCCAACATTGCATCGCTGAAATGGCCAAAATCAGCGACAGTGCCTTCATCACCGACGGCCCCGCCGGTTGCCACGTGATCGAAAACGGACAAACAACCCTTGTCGAAGGTTTCGCCGTCAACGCGATCGACACCAACGGGGCAGGGGACGCGTTTGCGGGAGCAACTTTGTTTGGTTTGACCAACGGCATGTCCGCGACTCAGTCAGCCAAATGGGGCAACTACTTCGCTTCTCGCGTCGTCCAACAGATCGGTGCTCGTATCAACGAAAACCTCAAAGACAAAATTAGCTCGATCGTCAGCTAACTGTCAGCTAAACATCAGGCACGCAGGGTTTCTACTTTAGACGACCCGCCAAGCCAACCGTCGCGCCGGCGAGCAACAACAGCTCGCGGCGCCAGAGAGTGTTGATTCATCGAACCGTTGATTCATCGAACCGCTTTAGCGATCGCAGCGGTTTCGGCACCACAAACCGTTACTTGCTCTTCACGAGCACTTCTCCAGATTTCGGTTTCTTCATTGTTGGCGTGCCTTCGAGCAGGCCGTGCTTGATCAAGAATTCATCGCAAGCCTTGATCGTCACATCAGCCCAAGATTTCTTGTTGAAAAACGAATGGCCTTTCCCTTCGGCCCACCAGCTATCGAGATTCTTGACTCCGATTTTCTTCATCTTCTTGATCGCAGGATTCCACGCCTTTAACCAATTATCCTTGGTTCCGAAAAACACGATCGCTGGCGGGAGGTCCGCTTTCAAATGCTTTAACACATTCACTTCCGAATCCTTCGCATCGGACACTGACAGGGCAGGGTTAAACAATAAATAAGCCACCACGGAAGTATCGAAGCCTGCTGGATCTTTAGGGTCATCCAAACCTGGATTCGTTGTGGCCAACAAGCAAACGTGCCCACCAGCCGAACCACCACCGGTAATAACCCGCTTGGGATCGATCCCCAGCTCACCTGCGTTTTGCTTGAACCAACGAATTGCACTTTTGGCGTCCACTACGCATACGCGCTTAAAAGACTCTTTAGGGGATCTCTTATCTTTCTTGTTAGCCAATTGGTAATCAGCCGTTGCCGCCACAATCCCACGGCTTGCAAAGTAATGGCAGAGATAACGAAACTGCGCTTTACCTCCACCCACCCAAGCCCCGCCATGGAACATGATGATCCCCGGCCTAACATCCTTAGTCGGATCATGCCCCTCCGGAAAATGCACTTCAATCGTCCGCTCCTTACCGCCTGATTCCTTGTAGGTATAAACTTTACCTTCAGGCACAAGCGAAGCGGTCGATTGCGCACCGACGGATCCCCCCGACGCCAAAACCAGACTCACAAACAGAAACAACTTAGCGATACTTAAAATGTTCATTGATTTAAAAACAAAGGTTACCAGTAGGTGAAGTTTAATCGTGTCACAACAATTGTAGTCCAGAAAGCCTCCATCTCAAAATTACAACGCAAGCCCATCAGGGCAAACGGAAGATCAAATGGGAGCCCGCAGCGTCAGCAAGGAACTGTGGTGATGGGCTTCTAGTGGTCTGTCAATGTTAAACTTTAGGGTAGCTGGATTCGCCAGAATTCAGTTTGATTCAGAGGAAACCGAACTCTGGCGAGTCCGGCTACATGTTTCGATCCTAATCTTTATCTTT
>JALZWN010000169.1 GCA_023300235.1 Mariniblastus sp. | reverse complement strand
CCATTAATCGCAGCTCGGCCGTTTACTAAACACGCCTCCAACGGACCGAATCCGCGGCGATCGTCGCGGTAGTTTTTCGCATGGGACTCGTTCACACTAGGCTGAGTGAAGCCGCTTTGTTTTACAAATCAGCAAGTGCGTATCAATGGTGGCCCGATGCGTCAGCGTTTGTTGATTTAATAGTTTTGGCGAAGCCCACAGAATGTGGTGATGGCTTCCAGCCTGTCATGCGCGTTGGCAGTCTGGCATTCGTTCTAGCAGACGGATTGGTTGACTAAATCTGCAGGCCCGTCAGCGAGGATTTCCACGGGTGCCTCGTTGACGCGTCGGGCTACCAGAACCACCCAGATTCAAAATCTAATTTGCGTTAAAACGCGAGGCAGCAACGAGCGTAACGACAAGCCGAGACCGCACGAAAAAACCGTCGCTGTTGAGCGACGGTTTTAGGTTGAAAATCAGGAGCGACGAATCGCCATTCATTCAATTACTTCACGGGCGTGAAGTTGATCGCCGTCAAACTGGCGGCTTCGAAGTTACCTTCGACGCAAGTCACATCAATTTTGTACTGGCCGGCTTTGGGGAAGTTAACCCAACCGATTGGAAACGCTTGATAGTTGTGCGACGAGTTCTGTTGGTTTTGAATTTTCTCGCCGCCCTGCACCGCGACACCCCAAACCACTCGACCTTCGCCACGGTACTTCAAGTCCACGTTGTATTCGCCCGGTTCAGCAATCTCGATCGTCCACGTCGCTTTGCCTTCGGCGTTCCATTGGTCAAACTGGACGACGCGTTTCCACTCGCCAAACTTTTCCATCCAACGTTTGTCTTCTTTATTGACGCCTGTTGCATCGGCGAAGGTAGCGGAGATTTCGGTAGAAATTTCAGGGTCGATGCCGTAGGCCGATTCAACTTTCGCTGGGCCGGCCAAAGTGACTTCGACGACTGACGCTAATTTTTCTGGAGCTCGACCGGGCAGTTCAAGGATCGTCCAACCGTTGGCTTTGCTGTGTGACACGGAAACGGGGGCTTCGCCGCCAAGCAGTTGAGCCGATTTGATTTCGGTTTGCAGACCCGGAAGGTAAAGCTTGCCTGACGCTGGCCATTCAAACACGGTCAAAAACATTTTGTCACCCTTGGTCGTAACATCGCCCCATGCCAGAGAGTGCCCCCATGGAGATGGGTCGGTGCCGTAAACAACTTGCGGGTACTTCGCGATCCATTTACCTGCACCGCGCAAAGACTTGGCAGCTCGCTCGGGAACCGAACCGTCGCCACGCGGACCGATGTTCAGCATGTAAGTTCCACCGCGGCCGACGCAGGAGACCAAGCGATGCAAAATTTCTTTCGGTGACTTCCAGTATTGATCGTACCAAGCGTAGGCCCAAGAATCGTTCGTCGTGTCGACGCTCTCCCAGAGCCCTTCGACGTTCGCGACCGGGACTTCCATGTCGCCCAGCGTTTGATAATCGCCCAAATTATGCCCGGCTCGGCCTGACACAAGTGCGTTGGGTTGGTTTTTGTGAACCAAGTCGACCAACTGCTGGACGTATTCTTTGGGCATCTTGCCGGGCGTGTCAAACCAAACGATCGAAATCGGGCCGTACTTCGTGGTGATCTCTTCGATTTGTGGCAAGCACTTCTTTTTGAAGTAGTCGTCGAAGTCGGCCGCGTCACCATTTTCGTCTTTGTCTGGGCCGCCGCCACCGCCGGGGAAGGTCCAGTCTTGGTTGTGGGAATAATAGAAACCAAACCCCAAGCCAGCTTCAGCACACGCGGTAGCCAGATCCTTCATCGGGTCCGTGCTCCACGGCGTCGCGTCGACGACGTTGAAGTCACACGCGTCCGAGTCGTACATCGCGAAGCCATCATGATGCTTGCTGGTGATCACGATGTTCTTCATGCCAGCGTCTTTGGCGAGGGCTACGATTTCTTTGGCGTTGAATTTGACCGGGTTGAAAGTTTTGGCCAGCCCCTTGTACTTGTCTCTGGGTATCCCTGCCATGCGCGGATTCATGATCCATTCGCCGATCCCGTAGTATGTTTTTCCGTCGACTTTGTTGGCCACCTGCGAGTACAGTCCCCAGTGAATGAACATCGCATAGTTGCCTACGTCGAATAGCTCGACGCTTTTAACGCCATCGGCTCGCATTTTTATTGCTTGGTCGCCCCACAGTGAATCCATATCTTTTTCTTGGGCCATGGCGAATTGACTTGTCGTGAGTGACAGAAGCAAAATTGATGCAAAACACCCTAAACAAAGAGGTGTGAGCTTACGGATAATCATCGGTTGTCCAATCGGTTGGATGTTTTGGTGTCAGGTGGGCGGAAAAAAGCGGTAGGTTAGAATAGACGCTATTCCTAACTGTTCCAGAGGACACCCATCATAGCAAAAGGTGCCATCGGCCCTAGTAGGTTTTTAAGGGCGGCTTGGCGTCTGTTAACAAGACTTGAGAAGTTGGGAGTTCTGTTGGTACTTTGCGGACTGGGCGAGAGTTGTTGTTTTTCGGCAGCGTCGTGTTTGCCGCAGGTTAGGCCTTTTTTGGACAAAACCCCAGCCCCGGCCTTTCGACAAACCCCAGCCTTTCATAAATTTCTATTGCCCGAGCTGTTTTCGGTCAAAATTACGAGGGCTTCCGACGAATGTCTCGTATAATCGAACCGAATTTTTCGTTCCGATTGATTGCGGTTAGAACTGCTATCGATCTTGGTTGAGTAACTTAGTTACTATCGGGTTACCCAAACGTGGTTTATCCGCAGCCAACGGGTGCCTCGCACCATCACCTTTTTAATTTTACTGAGCAGCAACCAATGTCCACCTCGACCGAACGGCCGTCCGCCGCGAATTCCGCCAGCCAAACAGTACGCATTTCCGGCTCAGAAGCCGTCGTGCGAAGCCTGCTGGCCGAGGGCGTGGACCTGCTGTTCGGCTATCCCGGTGGAGCGATCATGCCAGTCTATGACGAGCTCTACAAATTCCAGGATCAGCTGAACCACGTGTTGGTACGTCACGAACAAGGCGCCACACACGCGGCTCAGGGTTACGCTCGATCTAGCGGACGGGTTGGAGTTGCGTTGGCAACTTCGGGGCCCGGTGCCACGAACTTGGTAACCGGCATCGCCGACGCGATGATCGATTCAACGCCGATGGTTTGCATCACCGGTCAGGTGCCAAAGCATTTGCTAGGTTCGGACGCGTTTCAAGAATGCGACGTGATCGGC
Source organism: Mariniblastus sp. (assembly GCA_023300235.1). Lineage (GTDB taxonomy): Bacteria > Planctomycetota > Planctomycetia > Pirellulales > Pirellulaceae > Mariniblastus. The sequence goes on along the minus strand of JALZWN010000169.1, from coordinate 1,640 downwards.
GTCACGATTCCAGTTTCGAAGTGGAGCTACCAAGTCACTGAAGCCTCGGAAATTCCAGAGGTGTTCGCGAAAGCGTTTTACATCGCCAAAACGGGCCGCCCTGGCCCCGTCGTGATCGACATCACCAAGAACGCTCAGTTCGAAGAATTTGATTTCTCGTACGAAAAATGCGAGTTGATACGTAGCTACGTGCCGCGACCGAAACTTCAAGCCGACCAAGTTCAGGCCGCCGCTGATCTAATCAATGCAGCCGAACGACCGATGATTTTCTTCGGGCAAGGCGTCATCCTTTCCGAAGCCGAAGCCGAACTCAAAGCGTTGGTCGAAAAGGCCGGCATCCCCGCCGCTTGGACGATCATGGGTTTGTCCGCGATGGATACGGACCACCCGTTGAACGTTGGTATGCTGGGCATGCACGGAAATTATGGTCCCAACGTGATGACCAGCAAGTGTGACGTGGTAATCGCGATTGGAATGCGTTTCGACGACCGGGTGACCGGCAATCTTGATTATTTCTGCAAACAAGCAAAAGTGATCCACCTAGAAATTGATGCGGCCGAAATCGACAAGAACGTCAAAACCGAAGTTGCGGTACTGGCCGATTGCAAAGAGTCCATGGCCGCGTTGATGCCGCTACTAGAAAAACGCGAGTACCCTGAATGGTTGCAGATGTTCCGCGACGCTGACAAAAAAGAATTTGAAAAAGTCATCGAAGCTGAGTGCCAACCGACCGAAGGCATGATCACGATGGGCGAAACCATCGCTCAGCTGAACAAAATCACCGGTGGCGACGCGATCATCGTGACCGACGTAGGACAGCACCAAATGATTGCTTGCCGCTACGCCGAATTCAACCGGACTCGCTCTAGCATTACCTCGGGGGGCCTTGGCACCATGGGTTTTTGCCTACCGGCCGCCATCGGAGCGAAAATGGGTGCTCCCGAACGCGACGTGGTCGCGGTGGTCGGCGACGGTGGCTTTCAAATGACTTGCGAAGAACTCGGCGTCATTTTGCAGACCAAAGTCAACGTGAAAATCCTGTTGCTCAACAACGAGTTCCTTGGCATGGTCCGCCAGTGGCAGCAATTGTTCTTTGAAAAACGTTATTCATCCACCGTGATGATCAACCCAGACTTCCAATTGCTGGCTCAAGCGTACGGCATCGAAACCAAAAAAATCGATGAGCGTGCTGATTTGGTGAGCTCGCTAGAAGAAATGATGAACCACGATGGCTCGTACTTGCTGGAAGTGAGAGTCGGCAAAGAAAACAACGTATTCCCAATGGTTCCCACTGGGGCAGCGACATCGGATATTCGCTTGGAATAGATTCCGAGCCTTTGCCGTTTGTTAGACATTGCCACCTTCAGAACAAGAATCAGACCCAACCATGAATGAATTGATCACCATCGCTGTTTTCAGTGAAGACAAAGCCGGACTGTTGCAACGCGTCACATCTCCGTTTACTCGTCGCAAAATCAACATCGAAAGTTTGACCGTTTCCGAAAGCGAAGTCAAAGGAATCCACCGCTATACGATTATCGTTTTGGTGACTCCCGAAATCGCGAACCAGATCACGACTGCACTCGAAAAACAAGTCGACGTGCAGAAAGCGTTTTGGTATCAGGACAACCAAATCATCA
>JALZWN010000168.1 GCA_023300235.1 Mariniblastus sp. | reverse complement strand
GGACTCGAAGCGATGGCTTGTGGAACGCCCGTGATCGCCTTTGATGCTTGTGGATTGCCAGAGTACGTGAAGGATGGAAAAACGGGTTGGCTCTGCCCAGTCACCGACGCGGACGCTTTGGCCGAAAAAATCACTGCTAGTTTGAATGGTGACGCAAAGAGGTTTGGGGCTGCAGCGCTGAAGCAGGTTCAAACACGATTCGACGTCCGCCAACAAACTCAAAAATGGCAGCAACTGTATCGCAATTGCTTGGGACGCTAAACGGAATCAAGTGTTCAAAAAAACGATCAAAGCTGCTTGTACATCACGAAGTGTGGTCCGGCGGTGGGGATGTCAAACGTGGTTTCAGATGTTTTGGAAAAACCAGCGGCCGTATAGAACCGTGCTGCCGTCTCTCTGGCGTTGCACCAAAATAGATTGCAATCTCGCTGGCGAACTTCTTCGATGCAGTTGTCCAAGATCGCTCGACCGATTCCTTGGTCGCGATGCCCAGGCAACACCGCCATACCGCGAAGGCGGAATTGATCCGAAGAAATAGCGGCTAACTCTGGGGAAGCGTCGCGCATCATGGTCGCAATGCCGATCAAGGTCCCGTCCACCAACGCGCCCAGATGAAACGTAGCCTCATTCAGATCACCGTCGAAGTGGCATTGATCGACGGCTAAGTTAGGCCGCAGTACTTGCTGCCGAATGGAAAGCGTGTCGGCAGCGGAGATGTTGTTGATCGTATACAAGTTTGGCTGATTCAAAGGATCGTATGATTTTAAGAGTGACTTTCTTGCCCCAATTTTGAGAACGCGCATTTAATGTCAGCCTCTCCGTGAAAGAGCGCTCTTTTACGGAGTAAAAGGCGACATTCGGTTCCTTGCTCACGCCGCGGGCTACCCTTGTTGCGTTGCTCGGTTCAAGAATGCGTCTGTTGCGAATTCTACGAGCTAACGCTTACAGTGCTTTGACTCGCTGAACCAACTCTTGGAACACCTCGGCCGGAACGTCCAATCGCTTTGCCAGCTCACCCAACACCGCAACTTCTTCGTCACTGATCTGACCGTCGGCGACCGCGACCTCTAACAAACCGGCCATCGTTTCTTGCGGCGAGCTTTTGAAAGCCCGGAATTGTTCTTGATAGAACTCTTGATCCGACGTCGCTCGGTCCATCATCGCTTCTAGCGAAGCCTTACCGACGCCAACGTCGGAAGCCAGTCGGCGAATGACCGCTTCTTCTGGAGCTGAAATTTCTTTATCGATGCCGGCGACACAGCAAGCAGCACGCAACAATGCAACCTTTTCAACGGGAGTCATTAGTTTCTTTCAAATGGCAAGCGGGTTGGGGAACGTTACAGGGAAAATCAGTTTTTGAATTTGGGGTTCTGGTACCCCGACGCGTTAGCGAGGAAATGTGGTGATGGGCTTCCAGCCAGTCATGCGCGCAGACAGGCTGGAAGCCCATCTCAACATTTTTTGGGCTTCGCCAAAACATGCTAAATCAACGAGCTCGTTAACGAGAAACCCATGGCAATCCTCGCTGATGCGTCGGGCTACCACCCTGAGGAACATTATTAAACAGCAGGATTGTAAAGCAAATCGAAACGAATCCGAATGGTGGCTAATCCGAATGGTGATTAATCCGAATGGTAGTCGATCTCAATTCGCTGCCCCGTTTTGGCCGACTCATTCGCACTCGAAACGATCTTCATCGCTCGATAAGCATCTTGCGGGTCGGTGGTCTTGCGAATCAAGCTCGTGACGGCTCGGTAAAATCGATCGAGCATTTGTTCGCCCACCGCTCGTTCGGTTTCAAGCGATTCCGTATGCTGCCCCGCATCATCAAACCAAACCAAGTTCGACGGCAAATCAATGAACGCCATCCCGCGTTCACAGCAGAGCTGCACCGAAGCAGGGCGTTTGAATGAAAGTGCATCCGTCCAACGTTCAGGAATGTAATGCCCGACGCTAAGCTGAGCCTGCGGTTTGCAACCGGCCATCGGATGGTCCGCGTCGACTTTTAACGCAGGGAATTCCAGACTAACCATTTGATAAAACAAATCGGTATGCTGATCGTGTTGTTCATGGATCGCACTGATGACAGAACTCGGGTCATCGTTAACTAGATAACGACACCAGTCAGCCAGCTCCATCAAGTGTCGCATGGCCAGCGGGCAGTAGTCGCCGCGACGAAGTGAATTGGATTGGCCTTCCATTGGCATTCGCTCGTGACAGAACAGCAATCGCGGCGGGCCGAGCCGAGTGGCGATTAGCTCTTTCAGCCTGATCGTCGCCGGTGCATGTCGGCGAGGAAGTTCGGCCATGAAGGCGACGCCAGAGTCTTCGATGCGACGGCGAATGTCAGCGGCTTGATGTTCGGAAACATCCAAAGCTGCCGAACTGTAAACACCTTTGCCAGCTTCGCAAGCCGCTAAGATCGGCAGCGGTCCGTACCAGTCGGGCGACAGTACCAAAACTGCGTCGACGTCGTCACGTTCCATCATCGCTCGGAATCCATCGAGCGCGATCGCGCCAAATTCTTCTGCGACTTGTCGAGATCGTTCTGCCACCTCACAGCAAACCGCCCGAACTTCGAACCGGTCCGCCAATGCCATCAATGCGGGGCGGTGCCGTGTTTTCCATTGGTCGCCTAACCCGACCAAACCAACTCGAAGCTTCATAACGGGTGTGAATTAACTAGAAAAGAATATGTTTAACGGACAAGCAGTTTACTCAGATCAGCAAAGACGCTGATCGACAGACCGTTTTTGGAATTGGCATCGTGACTTGAAAGTGCCACGCGTGCCATTTGGAAAGACAAGATTGTATCAAATTTAATATACCAAGCCGATCGTTCTCAAGTGGCAAAAACACCAGTCGTTAGCGGGGTTTGCATTTTAATTTCGCCCAGATGTTCGGGTTATTCGGTGTTTGGCTGGCCTGTCAAAAGTCCGGCTGTTCGGATGGTTCGGAAAACATGATCACCAATCCAAAATGTTGCACCGCATTTTGCAACGAAGCAACGGAAAGATGCTGGCACCGACGATACCAATCTTAATCCAAGCAAATCACAGTGCCCCGCTCACCGCAACCCGAGCATCGCACACCCGTCACGGACGAAGGAAATTCCCATGAGACTCCCCTCAACTCTATTCGCTGTGCTGTCGCTCATCGCGATCTCAGCCACATCGGCATTCGGGCAAAGCCCCGTCGACTACACCACCGCTTTCCAGCGGGCACAAACTGGCGACAAACCGCTGTTGGTTCTCATTACCGCTTCGTGGTGCCCGCCATGCCAAGTGATGAAAAACACAACGATCCCCCAGTTGATGAAAAAAGATACATTCAAGAATTGTCACTGGGCAACGGTTGATTTCGATGCCGAAAACGAAATCGCCATGCAGCTGACCGAAGGGAAGGGCGTGCCTCAACTGATCATGTTTGAGAAGCGAGACGGCAAGTGGATTCGCCGCCGAATGGCTGGATACAAGAACGCTCCAACCGTCGAAGCGTTTGTGGCTCAATCACAGCAACTGCGGATGGCTCAACTGAACCAAGTTGAAGACATCAATCAGAAAAAACAGTAAAGCAGTAAATAACACGCCGAGTATTCCAGACACGTTTGATCTATGATGGATCAAACGTGTTTTTTTTGTAAATGTTCCAGTAGGTTGTCGCGCGTCCCAAATGAAAGTTTCCGTTGTCATCCCGGTCATCAATGAGGCTTCCGCGATTGCGAGATCCATTGATCTTGCTTGGAAAGCCGGCGCAGATGAAGTGATTGTCGCCGACGGCGGGAGTTCTGACGCGACGGTCGAGATCTGCCAACAGATGCGATGCCAAGTGGTGCAGTCGGCGGCCGGACGAGGGATTCAGCTGCACGCAGGCGCGGGTGAGGCCACGGGCGATGTGCTGCTGTTTTTACACGCCGACAACTGGCTGGTAGAAAATGCAATCCAGCAGATCAAGTCGCTAGAGCCTGATGCAGATGGGTTGTTTGGCGGTTTTGAACAACGCATCGAACATTCAGGTTGGATGTTTCGCTGGATCGAACGAGGAAATGCGTGGCGAGTGAACTGGAGAGGTTTGGTCTACGGGGATCAGGCGATGTTCGTATCCAAATCACTATACGATTCAGTCGGCGGTTTTTCAGAGATTGTGTTGATGGAAGATCTGGCTTTCAGTCAAAAAATAAAGGCACAGCGAAGAAAAGATAAGACCAACTCGCGGCCACAACTGCTGCCGGGGCGAACTCATGTTGATGCGCGTCGGTGGCAAGAAGCTGGCCCGATTCGACAGACCTTCAAGAATTGGTGCCTCGCAACGGCTTATCTGTTCGGGGTCGATCCTGCTCAGTTGGCCGAGCGGTATGGACGACATGATCGCTAGGGTGTGCAGGGCGAGTCAGTTTTTGAGCCTGAGTGTTCTTGTAGTCCGCCGCGTTAGCGAGGCACCCAATGTCGCTTTTTACTCTGTAAAAGAGCGCTACCTTCGGTGGACGTTCACAAAGTGGTTGGCTCTGAATAAACAGGCGTTTCTTAGCCCGGTGTTCATTCAGCGCACTGCACAGGAGTGACTAGATGAGAGATTTGTCGAGTGCACCTTAGAGTTGCAGCAATGTGGTCCTGCTTGTTCGCCCATGCAAACGCTTCTTTCACAGAGTGAAAGGCGACTATCGGATCCTCGCTGACGCGTCGGGCTACCATTCCGCGGGCTACCATCTATTGGGAATCTCTCATTTGCGAAAGTTGATTCGCCTAGACTGACACGGAGACGCTAAGACACCTAGACGCGACTGAAATCCGTGTTTATCCGTGTCCATTCGTGGTTGATTTTCTACTCTGGCACTTCGAAAGAGCACGCTAATTCACAGAGCGATTGGCCGGGCAAGCGTACCGCATCCCACCGCTACTACTTGAGCTTCACGACGGTCTTTTTGGACTCCGACTTCAACTGCCCGCACGCAGCCAAAATATCTCGGCCGCGAGGTGTGCGAATCGGAGCCGGCAATCCAGCCTCTTCCAAGTAATCAGAAAATCGTTCGATCACTTTGCGACTCGAACATTCGTACTCCGAACCTGGCCACGGATTGAACGGAATCAAGTTGATCTTGGCCGGAATGCCGTCCAGCAAATCAACCAGCTCTGCCGCATCAACCAACGAGTCATTCACGCCTTTGAGCATCACGTATTCAAAGGTGATCCGCCGCGAAGGCGATTTCTCGGGATAGTCGTGACAAGCTTCGATCAGTTTCTCAAGCGGGTACTTGCGATTGATCGGGACCAGCACGTCTCGCAGTTCATCGCGAGTCGCATGCAACGAAATCGCCAACATGACTCGGATCTCGTCGCCGGTGCGGTAGATTTCCGGAACCACTCCCGACGTCGAAAGCGTGATTCTGCGGCGAGAAAAATTCAGCCCGGATTCGTCCAACGCGATCAATAACGCTTGCTTGACGTTTTCAAAATTGAACAGCGGTTCGCCCATCCCCATCATCACCACATTGGAGACTCGACGACCAGCCAACGGGGCGATCACGCCGGACGGATCGAACTCTTGACCTTGGAAGTCTCCCATCTCGTGGCGAGCCAACATCATTTGGCCAAGAATTTCCGCGGCGGTCAGATTGCGGACCATCGTCTGAGTACCGGTGTGGCAGAACGTGCAAGTCAGGCTGCAACCGACTTGGCTGGAAACGCACAACGTTCCTCGTTCGGATTCCGGGATGTAGACGGTTTCGACTTCGACAGGGCCTGTCTTTTCAGTCGCGGGGAAGCGGACGAGCCATTTTCGCGTACCGTCTTTTGAAACTTGAGCATCGACGATCTCGGGATAGCCAATCCGAAAGTTAGCGGCCAGCTGTTCTCGCAACGCCTTGCTAATATTCAGCATCGGCTCAAACGATTTGGCTCCACGAATATACAGCCAATGCCAGAGCTGCTTGGCTCGCATGTTCAACTGAGCATCGGGTACGCCGATGGACTGCAGGGCTTCGGCAAGCTGATCGTGGTCCATCGCGATCAGGCTGGGCTTTAGAGTTGTCGCTGGCGCGTCGGTCACTGGATTGAAACTCGTTTGACGAGCTTTGTTTAGGTTGAGAAGGACGCGACCGGTGAGCCATGGAGATTTTCCCCGATGGCTCTGGCGACTCAGCGGGCTTACTAGAAAATGCCGAGTTCGTCACGAGCATCGTCGGTCATCATGTCTTGGGTCCATGGTGGATCCATGACAACTTTGACTTCGACGTGTTCGACGGATTCGATTTCGCCGGCGTACTTTTTAGTTTCCGCGACCAACTGTGGTCCCGCAGGGCACATCGGGCTGGTCATCGTCATGTCGATCTTGACGTTGTACTTTTCTTCTTCGCCTTCGATCGGCAATACGTCGACAACGTAGATCAAACCGAGGTCGACAATGTTGACGAACAATTCAGGGTCAATCACTTGCTTGAGTGATTCGCGGACTTGGTCTTCTTGAAGTGCCATATCAAAAATCGTGGGCTTGAGGCTTGGGTTTAATTCGAGTCGCTGCAAAACAGCTTACTCACTAAGTTTAACAAGAATATCATCTCCGTCGACTTTTACTTCATGAGAAGCCGTCGGTTTTGTGGCTGGCATGCTGGTTGCCACTCCAGTTTTGACATCGAACTTGGCTCCATGCCGAGGACACTTGATCTCGCAACCTTCAAATGAACCGTCGCTCAACGTCCCGCCATCGTGGGTGCAGACGTCGTCGAGACAATAAAAGGTCTCGTCATCAACTCGAAACAAAATCACCAACTGATCATCGCACTCAGCCAGCAACATGCCGCCGGGTTCGATTTCTGATTTGGTGGCAACTTGATGAAATTCGGACATTGGGGTTTCCTAGATGACTTGGACGGGAGGAGTAGCCGAGCCAAGTGATTGTTTTGTTTGAGTTTAACGGCAATCTGAAAGTCGACCGTGTTTTCGAGTCTGCTGGGAAACGCCGACGCCTTCCGGCTAACCGTTAAACTGCTGACGGTTGCCGCTTGAACAGTAACCGTCAACGCCGTTAAACCGATGCCACAAAAACGCGGCTTCCGCCAAAACGGCAAAGCGACTGTTTACTCGTAATCGCGGACACGGCGGCTGATTGATTCGGCCAACGCTTCTCGAACCGTCTCGATCGTAACTCGATCGAACACTTGCTGGAAGAACCCCGTCACGATCACGCGGATGGCTTCTTTGCGGGTGAAGCCGCGACACTGAGCGTAAAAGATCAACTCGTCGTCGACCCGACCGCTGGTTGAACCGTGAGTACAACGAACATCGTCCGCTTCGATTTCCAATCCAGGAATTGAATCGGCACGAGCCTGATCGGACAACAGCAAGTTGTCGTTACGCTGGTAACCGTCGGTCTGCTGAGCATCGATGTCGACCTTAATCATGCCTCGCCAAACCGTACGCGACTTGTCCTGCAACGCACTCTTGTACAAGAAATCGCTGGTGCATTCTGGAGCACAGTGACGCTGCAAAGTGTGGTATGACAAGTGTTGCTTGTTTTCGGTGAACATCACACCGTTGACTTGGCAGTTTGCTCGTTTGCCCGTCAGGTCGACGTGTTGGTTTACCTTAGCAAGCTTTGAACCCAACGCTCCCACAGTCCACTGCAAGTTCGCGTCTTGAGCAACGGTTGCTTTCTGATGGGCAAAGTGCCAAACCTTTTGGCTCCAGTCCTGCAAGTTCACGTACCGCAAGTTGGCTCGGGCACCGACGAATATTTCGATTCCGCCGTTGTGAAAACCAGATGCGTTTTCGTCCGAAATGGATTCCGCAAGCACTGTCGCTTCGGCACCTTCTTCAAGCACGACCACGGTGTGAGAAAGATCAGAGCCACCGTCGCTGAGGCCAGCGAACAAATGAATCGGTTTTTCCACGACCACGTTACGAGGCACGTACAGGAAAGTTCCTGAGCTGAACGCAGCTTGGTGCAACGCGGCGAAACGATCTTCGTCGCCTTTGACCAACTGAAACAAATACTTCTGAATCAACTCACCGTGCTCGGCCAGCAACGTGCTGATGTTGCCAAACACGACGCCTTTAGCCGCCAAGTCAGCATCCAAGTTCGCGTCACGAACGGCGATGCCATCGACGCAAGCGGCTGAACCGCCAAGTTCGACGCCAGCGTTGAGCACCGGAGGAGGGACTTCGACGCCACTGGCACTGGTCGGCAATCCGAACTTGTCCAATTTGAACATTCGAATGTCCGTTCGCATCCACTCTTCGTCGCGAGTGGTCGGCCAAGGTA
>JALZWN010000167.1 GCA_023300235.1 Mariniblastus sp. | reverse complement strand
CGGCTGCCGGCTAACCGTTAAACGACCTAATCAAAAGGCTCAAAAGCAGCCCACTAAAACGCATTTTGATATAGCTCCAACAACGATTCCGCATCGACTGCACGCGGATTAAACGTCCCGGTCCATTGCCCAGCCGCCGCCACCGCGAACGATTGTAACTTATCCTGCTCGACCCCCAACGCAGCCAATTTGACTTCCAAACCGGCCATCGATACCACTCGCGTCAAAAATTCGGCCAGACATTCACTCGCGGACTCTCCCTCGCCAACCTGGACAGCCGAACCACCCGCCTCAAGCAAGCCACGATACAAGTCATCGAAATCGACACCGTTAAAGCGAACCACATGCGGCAACATCAACCCGACCGCTTGCCCATGAGCGATGCCATACGTGGCCGTCAGCGGATTGGCCAACGCATGAGCTGCACCCAACATCGAATTCTCGATCGCCACCCCCGCATAAGCAGCGCCCAATTGCATCGCAGCCCGAGCCTCTAAGTCATCCGTTTTTTTCAAAACCGCTTCAAAGTTCTTTTCCAACAAACGCCAAGCTTCTTTCGAGTACTGCACCGAAACGGGGTTACGTCGTTTGGTAACACAAGTCTCCACCGCGTGCGAGATCGCATCAATGCCGGTCAACGCGGTAACCTGAACAGGTTGAGTCAAAGTCAATTCGGGATCCAAAATCGCGACCCGGCAACTTGCTTTCTTATCCCCACAAGCCATCTTCACGTGCGTCTTCGCATCGGAGATCAACGCAAACGACTGCATCTCACTGCCGGTCCCTGAAGTCGTCGGCACCGCGATCATTGGCAGCATCGGCTTGGTCGCTTTGCCCACACCGTGATAGTCGTGCATCGTGCCGCCACCGGAGTAAACAAAGTTGACTCCCTTGGCACAGTCCATCGAACTACCGCCACCCAAACCGACCAACAAGTCCGGCTGAAACTGTTTCGCAACCGCCAATCCTTGTTCAATATTATCCGTCGTTGGATTCTCTTGCGCCCCGTCAAACAGCTGCACGTCCAGCCCAGCCGCCGTTAGCGCATCAATCCCACGCTGCACATGTCCTGCCGCCACAATCCCGGGATCCGAAACCAACAGCACTCGTCGCCCCGCATCGCTCGACGAACCCGCCAGCACTTCCGCCGCCAGATCACCCAATTGAGCAAGCGCTCCCGCACCGCGCACGATACGAGTTCTTAAATGAAAGTCGAATGACTGCATGAACCAACACTCACCAAAATCTAAACAAACTGGCGACAGCACAACAAAGATTGTCTCAACCAAGCTCAACCGCAAGGCGAAGCTAACCACTCACCATCGCCAGCTTATCTTGCGGCACTTGATAGGCTCGTGAGCGGAACAAAAAATCGATCAAATTACCTTCGTGCGGCTGCAACCAATTCAAACGATTGGTTGGAATTGGCCCGATATTCAAACGATCGATCGTCGTCGCATCGGTCAAATCACCGATCCAATTCATGTCCTCGGTGATCGCTGTCCCCACCAAGGTAGGCCCCGCCGCCTTGATCATTTTGTCTTGCGGGCACTCGACAACGGAGACGAACGGGAACATGAATTCCTTACTAGCAATCTCACATTCTGGATTGGCCGCATGAGCCACGATCGGGCGGAGGTAGGCACAGCGTTCCTTTTCCACCAAGCGATCACCATACTCGGCCGTGCAATCGGTAACACCATCGGCCTTCAAATCTTGCTGCACCATGTTCATCACCGCAGCCCCAACGCCTTCGGTCGTAAACGCCGCCAACCCCGCGTTCGGATCCTCCGGCGGCAACGCCTCAATCGGGCCAAGTCGCTCGGCCAGCGCCGCTGCGATTTCTTTGGTGTGCCGCGAAGCATAAACGTTCGAACAGTTAATGCAGCTTCGACCACCATTGATGTAAACCGACTCGACCATCATGTCGATGTACTGCTCCCAGTTATCAACGCAATCATCGCCAAGAAAGATCTTTGAAAAACCCGGTCCATGAACTTGAACGCTGGGGTTGCCTGAATACTGGTCAACTGTTTTTTGCGAACCAAAAATCATACTGCGACTGCAACTGGTCAACAACGCACCGCCAACATCGTGACCACCGGGATACAAACCAATCACTTCCGGCGGAATCCCCGCTTGCTCAAACGCACTGGCGACGCGATAAGCCGTCCACGGCTCGGATGAACCGGGCTTGAGCACCAACCCCATCTGCAATGGAATCACCGGCAGCCAAAGCGTGTGAACGCCGGGGCTATTGGACGGCAACACGGCACCCAGGATCGACGTCTGAGCTTGGAAGCTAACCACCACCCCGCGGTCTTCCATGCCGTAACCGCGAGATAAAATGTCCAACGGCAACCCACGAGTCAAGCACTCCAGAATCTCGGTCATGTTCCGCATCACGAAACAGTTCTTCTGCATGTTCGAACGGCACATGTGTTCGGGTAAACCGGTTGAAGCCGATTGGTGCATCACGAACTCGTCCGGCGTCTGCGTGCCATTGCCCAGCGGCAACGTTTGCGTTTCGAACAAATCAGCAGCCTTGCCAACTTTTGCGATCAAGTCTTCGATAGAAAACTGCTTGAGGATCTTTCGAGCCTCGCCGGCCTTGCGCATATCCCGAGTCAGCATGCCGCCGGTGGCCGAGCTTACTTTGGCGATCGGTTCGCCAGTATTGAAATGAACAACTTCGGTCGTCTCAAGCGACTCGTAAGGTTTTCCCCAACGGATGACTGGAATCTCTAGCATGTTTTCTCTTCTAAAAGTAACAGTCCCGACCTACCGGCCATCAGACGTTTCACTTGTAACATATGTTGCAGGTCATTGACCGTTCAACCGGAAGGCGACCGTGCGTTCACCTCACCGTTTAACCGCCAGCCGGAAGGCGACCGTGCTTTTCAAACGCACCAAGAACCCCGACGCCTGCCGGCTAACCGTTAAACGAACCGCTCTCCAAAATTAATAAACGCCAACCGTCGTCGTGGCTGCGGTTTCGTGGAACGGACGAACGCCACTTACCCCATCCCAAGGATAAGTCTCAAACGGCGCCTCACGCTCCCCTTCATCTCGTTCAAGGAAACCAGGCACGAAGAACTCCGGCGTTAGCGTCGTCAACTTGACTCGGCCTGTTTCGCCAAACCCAACTTTGGTGTTGTAGTCGTCAAAGCAAACAACTTCCGTAACGGCTCGTGGTTGCGGAGCGTAGTAGCTGATTTTGTATTTCTCGGCCGCGGTAACCGGCTTACTACAAGCCAACCCCATCAACGTGTTTCCATAAGTCGGTGTCATGTAGATACCACTCTCTTCCGGTGGCCCGCCGAAAAGTTCTTCCACACAAAAACGAGTCCACTGCGGCGTGAACTCGGTACCACCGGAGAAGATCCCCGTGATGCCAACTTCCGCCAGCGAGGTTCCACGCTCTTCCAACGCCAGACATAACCCTTCGATTAGCTTCGGCGTTCCGAACATGCACTTGATGTTATGGTTGGCCGTCAAGATCGTGATGGCTTGATCCATGCAGTGTTTTTTGTACTCTTCCAAATGCTCCATCCAACCTTTTTTAATCAACTTGACCACCCACCGCGGATCCAAGTCGATGCAAAAACTAATCCCGCCGCGCACCTGAGCCAAATGCTCGACCGCCAACCGCAAACGACGCGGGCCAGAAGGGCCAAGCATCAACCAGTTACCGCCTTGCGGAAAGTACTCGTCCGGCAACGTCTTGCTAAACAACGTGTAGTCCGTCCGAAAGTCATCCACGACCACTCGGCTTTTGGGAACGCCCGTCGTGCCACCGGTTTCAAAAACGTAAGTCGGCCGATCGGCGTGATCCTTCATCCGCCAACGCTCAACGGGTCCACCGCGAAGCCAATCGTCTTCAAAGGCCGGAAACTTTTTCAAATCGTCGTAGCACTTAATTTCCGTCAGCGGGTCGAATTTCAATTCAGCTTTTTTACCCAACCAAAACGGGCACCCTGTCGATTCATGAAAATGCCGTTGAACGATCTCGACAGTATGTTGGTCAAGACGATCTTTGGCCTGTGCGACAGCGGCGTCGAGAGAAACTTCGTTAGACATTTAGTTGTCGAGTCCGAGAAATGTTTTTGCGTTGTTTTTACGGGAATATATCAGAATCGGTAAACCGAGAACCGTCAATCACTTTTAACCGCGGTCTGCCTTTGCTTTGTACAGGAAAACCCGAATGTCGCCTTTCGCGGCAAGAATGAACGTTAAAACGCCAACTGAATTACCCCACACCGAAAACCAGCAACCGAGTCTAGAAGTGGCACCGAACTCCTGGACTCGTTGCCTGAGACGATGAAACGATTTTAGAAGCTCCACTCCCCCCCATACGCTTTGGGTGCAATGGAAAAGTTTACAACCACCGATGAACACCAATAGCCACGGATGTGCGATTGGAAATCTGTGTTTATCGGTGTGCGTCCGCGGCTATTTTTCTGATCTAGCACATCGAAAAAGCACGTTCTCTGTCAACGCGTAATCGTTCTCATCTAGCCTGACTTACCCGCTGTCTCGACTCAGCCTGCGGCAGTTGCTCCATCCCACACCGCGCACAAAAAAAGCCCGCCACGAAGTGACGAGCTTAATTCTAATTCCGCGTTACTGATCCGCATGAACAAACAGGGATGACACAAACCATTGCTACCAACCACGTCAAATCACTTACTGAATCTGAGAAATCAATTTTGCGATCGTGCTCAAATAAGAACGATCACCGTTGAGCAATTCAGTTCCCGCGATCGCCACCATCGTGTCGATCAAACCACCGGCATAGGCCAGCTTTCGACCGGCAAGATTGAACAGCCAGCGGCTTAGCTTCTGGCAGCGAGCTTCTTTCAAAGCCCTTCGCTTCCAAACCGCATCAGCAGCTTCGCGTTGCTCAAACGCTTTCATCATTTTCATCTGCGCCGCCAAACCAGCTTGCCGTCCTGAGCGGACCTCTTCTGCCTTGCAGTCAGACTCGCAACCCTTGAACCGTTTATCAACGGTCGCCAGTTTTGCTTTTGCTTTGAGTTGCCGCCGAGTCGCCAGTTTGGCGAAAACGACCGCCATGGCGCACAGCAGGCCATAGATCAATACCATCATCGCCCTCGTGTTGTTGAATGAAAACTCGCACCTGCAAATCAAGCCGACTCAAACAAGAGCGGCGGCGAAGTCCTGATCCTCCAGTGACTTCAGCAGTGTCAAGCATTTCAAAAGAAGTTGAAACCAATCGTGAACGCGTTCAACGTTGATTAGGAGACGACCGTGACGATCAGGTTCGCAAGAAAAAGCCGCTAGCAAAAACAACTCAAAAACAACCTTTCGACACCCATGCGAGCTAGCAACCAAGAAGCCCGCCTCGCTGCCAATATAGCTGTCGAAAACACTCTCATTGCACTCGGCAAATCGAGTGGTTTTTTGCGCCTTGATTTCCGGGTTGGTTGATTGCGTAAGTCACTTGGCACAACGGGCTCACAGCTTCGACCAACCCGAATTTTTTGGTATCACAACACAATGAGGCATCGACTGCCATTTCATACTCTAAGGCTCTTCCGGGAATTTAGTGACTGTAAAAGGCCAAGGGCCTGGCCATTTCTCTAGCCCAGCCGAAGGAACTGAAAGTTCCGCAGGGCTGGGTCAGCATCGCAAGATGCATTCAAAGGGCCAACGGCCCGGCAGTTAGAGAACCTACCGTAGTACCATTTAACTGCCGGACCGTTGGTCCTTTGTGCATGGGAATGCATCCCACCCCAGCCTTGCAAATCTTCGATTCTTAGGCTGGGCTAAAGAAACTGCCAGCCCCTTGGGCTTAAACGATTCTCTTTCGTTGCTATCGGTAAGCGTTCTCTACGCTGTAAAAACACTCCCCTTGGAAAGAAAGCGTCCCGAAATCATTCGCCTCTGCCACTAAAACGCCGGAAGAACCTACTTTAAACGATCACGGATTCGCGATGATCCCGATATCTTGCTGCACGCTACTGGTCGAGACAGCATTCAACTCGCGGTCCTTTTTAGGAGCGCCGGTTCCAAGAAACTTCATGTATCCTGCAACTAGAATCAAGACGAGCATCAAACCGCAGAGGATATTGAGCCATTTCATTTCTTGCTGACGAAGCTTCTGAGCTTTCTCACTTCTTCCCGAAAGCAACGACGCGATAAAGAATACGACAAAACCAAGCGCCAGCTTGACCATCACTAGCATGTGATAGATCGGTGGCAAATCAAAAGCCATGATCTTCGTGACCGCGTTATAAAGTCCCGACACCAACAGGAACAGGACTGAGACTCCTACCCACTTGGCCCACCGCCTGCGAATTGCCTCTCGAAATTCTGCCGCCCCCTCAGTTTCGCTGGACGCCGGCACCAACGCGAGTCTCATAAAGATCGTGCCTCCCACTAAAACCGCCATCGGGATAATGTGAAGCCAGCGAAAAAGTAAACCTAGCAGCTGAGAAGTATCCATATCGAAACTTGTTTAGAGGGGGGGGGAGATAAAAACAATGGAACTTTGACACAAACGAATTCACGGCAGGCAATAAGCCGGACTGACGATCATCGCAGGCATCAAAAAATAGTCACGGCACAATCTAACCATAGAAGCACAAATAAGCCGTCGCTTCAGTCACCTTTAACTGAAACTTCTCATTCGCAGCAACGCGAAACTCGGTTCCCGTTTTGAAACTCTCGAACGAATCATTCCCCGGCAACTTCACGTTCAACTCGCCCGAAACAACCTTCATCAGTTCGTTTTCAGACGTGCCAAACTCATACTCGCCAACCGCCATCACGCCAGCGGTGCCCTTGCCTTCGCCATTCTCAAACGCAACCGAAGTCACGTTGCCATCAAAATATTCGTTTACTTTCATCGCATTCTCTTTTTAAAATCCATGTTTACTAATAAGCCAGCTCATCGATGACCGGTGACCTAGCTAAGTTCGTCTCGCTATCCGGCAAGCCTAGTTCCGTTTAACGGGTAGCCGGCAGGCGTCGGTTCGTTTAACGGGTAGCCGGCAGGCGTCGGCGTTTCTCCAAGCCAACAGGCATTCAGCTTTCGCTTAACCGCAAAGTTAATACTTATCCCACATCCTTTTTGAGCAACGCCTTTTTCTGTTTTGTCTCGAAGCATTAGAGTAATCACTAAGGGTTTTGGAGCTGTTGACATAATTTAGGTCGGCGATGTTCGGATTGGCGCCGACGCTGACGCCTTCCGGCTATTCGTTAAACGACAAAAACTCGTACGCCTTCCGGCTAACCGTTAAACAACCCAACCACCCAAAGCCAACCCAACCGCAAAACCTAAACGTCGATCTCAACCGCGTCCTCAGCTCGCTCCATGATAAAACGAAACCGTGCCGACGCATCGCGGCCCATCAAATCGCTGA
This sequence comes from Mariniblastus sp., assembly GCA_023300235.1. GTDB lineage: Bacteria > Planctomycetota > Planctomycetia > Pirellulales > Pirellulaceae > Mariniblastus. Next base: position 7,331 of record JALZWN010000167.1, on the reverse strand, counting down.
TCACTCGGTCGGTCTCTAACTGATCATCGATCTCGACCTTCAACAACCGCCGAGTCGCAGGGTTGAGCGTAGTATCCCACAACACCTTCGGCATCATCTCGCCCAATCCCTTAAAGCGCGTAATCTCCGGATTGCTGCGGCCGTTGCCATGCTCTTTCAAAATTTGCGTCCGATCCGCCTCGTCAGCCGCCCAATAAGTTTGTTTCCCAATATCAATTCGATACAGCGGCGGCTGAGCAATATACAAACAACCGTTGGCGATCAACTGCGGCATGTGACGGTAGAAAAAAGTCAGCAACAGCGTCGTGATGTGATGACCATCGGAATCCGCATCCGCCAGCAACACAATCCGGCTGTAACGCAAACCCGACATGTCCATCTTCGGGCCGATACCGCAGCCAATCGCCGTCACCAAATCCTGAATCTCTTTGTTGTCCATCATCTTCTTCAACGTCGCGCACTCGGTGTTCAACACCTTTCCTCGCAACGGCAGAATCGCTTGCGTATTACGGTCGCGACCTTGCTTGGCCGAACCGCCCGCCGAATCACCTTCAACGATGAACAGCTCCGAATTGCCGCGCCCCGAATTCAAACAGTCACTCAACTTACCCGGCAACATCGACCGCTTACCACTGCTCTTCCGCGACACCGCAGCCGACGCCGCTCGCGAAGCAGCCCGAGCCCGAGCCGCCGCGATGATCCGTGCGACGATCCCGTCAGCGATACTACGATTGCTGTTCATCCACTGCTCCAGCGCCGGACGCAACGTCGAATCGACCACCGACTGAACTTCCGGATTGTTCAAACGATCTTTCGTCTGACCCTGAAACTGAGGTTCGGCGATGAACACCGAAATGATCCCGACCAAACCTTCGCGGATATCATCAGGCGTGACTTTCACCCCGCGAGGCACCAAATTGTATTGATCGATGTAGTTCCGCACCGCCTTATTCAAACCCGCGCGGAATCCGTTTTCGTGAGTACCACCAGAGCCGGTTGGAATCCCGTTCACGTACGACCGAGTATGCTCGTCGGTCGACTCGGTCCACTGCAGCGCCAACTCAATGCGGTCGGGTGAGTCGATTTTCAAACTGAAAGGAGCTTCGTGAATCGGCCGAGCCTCCCGTTGCTTCAGGACCTTTCCCAAATAATCAACGATGCCGTTCTCGTGGAAGAACGACTCCTTTTTTCCATTTTGGTCGTCAACAAAGTTAACCTTCACCCCACGATGAAGAAAACTCGCGATCTCAAGCCGCTGCCGGATCGTGTCCGCATTGAAATCGGTACGCGGAAAAATCGTCGGGTCCGGTGAAAACGAAATCGACGTTCCGGTCCCACGAACGGTTCCTTTGAGCTTCTGAAGCTTCCCTTTTGGCTGGCCCTTGGAAAACTCCATCCGATACTGAGCCCCCCCGCGTTTGACGATCGCGACCAATTTTTTCGACAGCGCGTTCACCACCGACGCACCCACACCGTGCAAACCGCCAGCAGTCTTGTAGTTGTTGCCGTCGAACTTACCACCGGCATGCAACACGGTCAGCACGGTTTCCAATGCCGACTTTTTAGTCTTGGAGTGTTTGTCGACCGGAATCCCGCGACCGTTATCGGACACCGTAATGCTCTGCCCGTCTTTGTGCAGTTGCAGAGTGATCTCGGTCGCGTGGCCGTTCATCGCTTCGTCGACCGAGTTATCCAAGATCTCCCAGATCAAGTGATGCAAACCGGCCGAACTCACGCCGCCGATATACATACCCGGCCGCTTGCGAACCGGTTCCAGGCCCTCCAAGACAACAATGTTGTCGCTCTCGTATTTTTTAGCCATGTGCGTTTGTCGCGTTTACTTGTTCGGTTTGAAATATTGTCGCCTTTCGCTCCGCGAAAGAAGCCCTACTTTCGCGGAGCGAAAGGCGACGATGATTAACTGCTTATTTCTTCAGCGGCTTCAGCTCGCCCGGCGACTCGACGGGCGGCTTGACCACCCTGGCGATCTTGCCGTTCTTTTGAATCTCAGTACCGCGTCCTCCTCGCCCGGTCGTTTTATACTTGACCGCGGAAATCGTTTTCTGGGCTCCGCGATTGGTTTCCACCAACAGCAAATCTCGATCGCCTCTGCTTGGCTTAACTCCAACCAAACGATCGGTCTTGGCCAGTTTGATCAACATCACGCCTTTACCCGCACCGGACAAGTAGTTGACTTCTTCGACCAAACAAACGACCGCTCGGCAATCCGCTGACACTGACAGAATCGTTTCTGTGCTATCGATCATGTGAACATCCATGATCTCGTGCCCCGCCGAAACTCTCGCAAAACGACGACCGCTACGAGTCGATGGCTCCACCAAACCCTCCAACCCAAACCGCAACGCATAACCGTTGGTCGACGCCGCAAAGCCATGCACGTCCGGACAGTAATCGGGCTTTTTCGGATCCGGGAACACATTGCCCACAACACGCGGGTCAAACGAATGGACGGCAACGATTTTCTCGCCATCCTTAAGCTTAAACAACTTTTGAATCGGCTCGCCAAAACCAGTCGACGCCGGAATGTCGATCATCCGAGCGGTATAGCACACGCCCAACGATGAAAACAACCCGATCGTGTTTCGAGTCGATCCCGCCACGCACGCCAACACCGAATCACCCGCACGGACGCGGCTCTTGCTTGGATCGGCGATGTTCTTTTGTCGTTTAACCCAGCCGTCGGATGTGACCATCACGTGGCAATCTTCGGCCACGATAAAGTCCTCGGCTGAGATTTCAATTTCTTCGCCACCGGCTTCGATCACCGTCCGGCGTTTCGATTCGCCACGACCACAAAACGTCTCGACCAACTCCTTGATTTCTTCACGGACAATCCCCCAACGACCTGAGTTGTTCGTGTCTTGGGTGTCCTCGTCGAGCAACTTGCGAATCTCACGAGCCCGCTTTTCCTTCTTCTTTAACTCGTCCAAAACCAAATTGATTTCCAGTCGAGCCAAACGGTAAAGCTTGAGTTCGAGGATCGCTTCGGTTTGATCGGCGTCCAAACCATCGGGCTTGCCACGAACGACCTTGGCAGGAAAACGCTTCATGATCTTTGCGGCAGCATCCGCTTTGCCGTCGGACTTACGAATGATCCGAATGATCTCATCCAACGCGTCAAAGATGGTCACGAAACCACGCAAGATATGAATCCGCGCGTTGAGCGTATTCAGTTCGTTCTCAAGTCGCTTGGTGACGACCTCCAAACGGAACTGCAAGAAGTACCACAACACTTCTTTCAAACCCAACCGCTCAGGGCGACCGACGTCCGGGTTTTCAGTCGGCACCAAACAAGTCATGTTGACGTTGAAGTTCAACTTGAGCTTGGTGTTTTTGTACAAAAACGCCAACACCTTCTTTTCGTCGGCGTCTTTCTTCAACACCAAATCGATCCGAATATCGTCCGTTGAAACGTCGCGCACGTCGGTGACCAACGGCAACTTACCCGAGTAAACTAGCTCGCCAATTCGCTCGACCAACTGAGCCTTATTAACCGTGTAGGGAATCGAGTCGATTTGCAGCGTGCGGACGCCCTTTTTTCCTTTGACGACTTTACTGGTGCCACGCAGCGTGATCGGGCCTTGTCCGGTGCGATAGATTTCTCGCAGCTCTTCCTTCGAGTTTATCACTTGACCGCCAGTCGGAAAGTCCGGGCCGGTGACGGCGTCGTTGGAGACTAACTGATACGACTTGATCTCTGGATCTTTCAGTAACTTCAACAACGCTTTGCACAGTTCTTTCAGATTGTGCGGCGGAATATTGGTGGCCATACCGACCGCGATTCCAGTGGCTCCGTTGAGCAACAAGTTTGGAATTCGGCTAGGCAGTACGACAGGCTCTTCGCGAGTACCATCGTAGTTCGCGCGAAACGGAACGGTGCGCGTCGTCAGGTCAGCCAGAATCTCGCCAGCGATTTTAGTGCGCCGACATTCGGTGTAACGCATCGCAGCCGCGTTGTCACCATCGATCGAACCGAAGTTTCCACTACCATCGATCAACGGTTCTCGAAGTGCAAACGACTGAGACATCCGCACGAGGGCGTCGTAGATACTACTGTCGCCGTGCGGGTGATAGTTCGCCATCGCGTCACCGACCACCTTGGCCGACTTACGATGCTTGGACGTATGAGCCAGATTCAGCTCGCGCGTCGTGTACAAAATCCGGCGCTGCACTGGCTTGAGCCCATCGCGCACGTCGGGCAAGGCCCGCGAGGTGATGACCGACAACGAGTAGTTCAGGTAGCGAGACTGAGCCGCCATGCGCAACGGCACTGTTTGGATATTTTCTTCCAGCAGTTCGTCGAACAAGTCGGCTTGGTTTTTTGATTTAGACGCCTTCGATTTTTTTGATCGAGTGCGAGACGCGGAAGCCTTCGTGGCTTTCGTCGATTTCTTTTTTGCGGAGCGGCGTTTGGCCACGTGGTCATCCCTCGGTTGGGTCAATTCCTAAGACAAACTCTCGACGAAACGCTTTCGGGCTGAAAGGCTTCCAAAACTAAAAGGCTTCCACCGAGCCGAAAATCACTCAGGCAAAGGCTTCGTATCGGTTGATTGCCAGCCAGCATTTAGTCGTCCGTCGGTATCAGAGCCAAAACGCCAATCACTTGGTCGTCGCGGCGACAACGAACAAGACTAGGCAATTGGCGCAGATTGTAACGGCTGCCCCGGCGAGCAAACAGACGGTTGCCCACCGGCGCTACCGTCATAAAAAGACCAAGCCGAGTGATGACGAATTAGCTGTCAAAAGCAGGGTTTAGCAGTCGAAAACCAATTCATTCAGCGCGAGAACCATGCTCCGCCTTCAAAAATTCGCCAGCGCAAACGAAATTGCGCCAAAACCCTAGGAGTTTGTCCCATGATTCGTTTTGCTTGCATCGTCGCCACGATGCTGATCTCACTTGCCGTTGTCGCCGATCAAGCCAACGCCCAAGCACCGTTGTTTTCTCAATACACCACCCAAGGGGCAGGCAGCCCATCGGCCGCCCTGTACCCTGCCCCGCATTGGTCACCGACTTTGGGCGGCGAGTCCTACTACACTTACCAACCGTTGATGCCGCACGAGATGATGTATCAACACTCAAGAAACTACTACAGCTACTATGACGGCGGCTACCAAGGCGGTGGTCAAGGTTTGGTCAAAACTTCAGTTCGCTGGCAAGCCGGAACCAACCACATGGGCCCTCTACCGTTTTCATCTGGAGTCTCTGGCGTTTTGTACCGTGTAAAATCTCGCAAGTATAATATCCCCGGTGGCAGCAGCGCTGGCGGGCTTGGTGCTGGCGGCATTGGCGGAAACCTGGGCGGACGACTGCGTGGCGGATTCGGATGCCTAAGCGGAAAATGCGGATCAGAAGAAGCCTACAGCAGCGACGCTTACCTCGGCGACCAATACCAAGGCGAAGGCGAAATCATCTCCGGCGGTTGCGGTGGCGGATGCACAGCCGACGCCGGATCAAACGTCCAACGCTAGTCAAACGACGATCGCGTTTGCAGTTTGGCGTCAGCTTTGGTTTAGCCGCTTTGGCGATAGCCGCGGTTGCCTAACACCTCAACAATTTCAACCATAGGTTTTACAAATGAAAAAATACGGCATGATCGCCTGCCTCGCATTAGCTGCGATGGTCTTGATGACCGCGCAAAGCAATGCTCAAGGCCTGTTCAACGGCTTCGATTCGGAAGGCTTCACAACGACCAACAGTCGACGCTTCGTTCGCCCAAGAACAACAATCCGCGGAGCAATCTCGGACGGCTTTAGTCCTAATCGAGTTTACGCTCACTCGGATTCTGGCGTCCGAGCAGGATTGACTCACCAGTGGAATCAAAGCCAAGCTCGATCACGCGAGTGGCACGGCAACTACAATCACTGGCGTTACAACCAACCGACTGCCTTGGTCGTTCCAGCAAACGCCTCCTACCAGATGACTTACGGTTGGGGCGTAGGAAACAACCGCAGCCTACCCATCCATAACCAGTTCGGTCGAGCCACCTCGGGCATCACCGGCGGCGGACCTGGCTCAGGTCAGCAAACTCCTTTGTTCCCCTCGCACTCGGATCAAATCGGCGTCTACAGCGTCCGGGCTCCTTTTTAGTCAAACGTTGTAGAACTTGGTTGTTGAAGCAACGTTAAGCAACGACGCATCCACCAAAACGACAAACTCAAAACGACAAACTCAAAACGCTCTTTCGATCCTTTTCGAGAGAGCGTTTTTTCGTGGGCATGCCACTGATGACTCCCTGACCCAAAAAACAGTTAGCCAGCACAACTGCCCTACGACACAGCGGCGAGCCCAATCACCAGCACGAATGCGATCACTATGAAGTTGCACTAGCCGAACCTACCCCAGAAGGATTGCGGATCAACATCGATTGTTAACCACCGGTGCTGTCACGTTCGGTCGATCAACCAACACGAAAAAACGCGAGCAAGCATTGAAGCTTGATCGCGTTTATGTTCTCTCGGGCTAGATTAACCCAGCCAGTAATCGTCAACAGTCAAGCAATCTTGCCGGACTAAGACATGCGATTCGATCTTCCAGCACCTGACATAAAGCGTCAGACGATTAGATATCCATCGCAGATCGGCGACTACTTTTTCTTTTCGGTGTGCATCGTGTGCTTACGCAGACGCGGGCAATACTTTTTAACCTTAAGCTTTTCGCCTCCGCTCTTACGTCGAAGCGTGTAGTTGTAGTCGCCTGTTTCATCACAAACGAGGTGTACAATTTCTAGTTTCTTTTTAGATTTTGCCATCGGATTTGTCTTTTGCTAATCGTTTGCTTCGTAATTTTAAGCCGCGGAGTATAACGCGGTTATCGAGCGCAGATAAGGCATATTTTCAGGTTTTTTCGCCCTCAACGCCCCGTTTCCCCAAATTAATGATTTGAGGTCTTTTGATCGGGCCAATCAACAAATACAGCTGGTTTCGTTGAAAAATCCGTGGAAAGAAGCACAATAGTAGCCCGCCGTGTTAGGACTTGTTGATTTAGTTGGCTGTCGTGAATGTCGCCTTTTACTCGGTAAAAGAGCTCTCTTTGACGTAGCGGTTGACATTAAATGCCCGTTCTCAAAATTGGGGCAAGAAAGTCACTCGTGAAACCACCACCCCTTAAAGCCTTGAGATTGATTTCAATTTCAGTGAACCGCTGTAAAACGAATTCACAAAATTGACATTTTGATTACTTGCCAGCCTCGGGGTAAAAGGCGACACGGAGTTCCTTACAACCTACTCGCCGAACTCGCCCGCGTAAAAATGATCCTTGCGCTCCCCCGCCCAAGCGATCAAATCCTCGTCCACCATCTCCGCCACTTCAC
>JALZWN010000166.1 GCA_023300235.1 Mariniblastus sp. | reverse complement strand
AAAAATGTGGAGATGGGCTTCCAGTCTGTCTGCGCGCATGACAGGCTGGAAGCCCACCACCACATTTCCTCGCTGACGCGTCGGGCTACCATTGTACGGGGGCAGCAGCTCGCTATATCAACAAACCCTAAGGCCACGCGTTGCCATGATTGCCACCCTATCTTTCTTGATGGCGTTCTGACAATCGGCACGGTAAACTACGGGCATCGCCAGTAAGTTTGTAGATTGATCGCCATGTCACTATTCGAAGCCGCCGAAAAGAAATCCTTAGACGCCGCCAAACCGCTCGCCGCACGGATGCGCCCGCAGAACTTGGACCAGTTCATCGGGCAACAACAGTTCTTGGGCGAAGGCAAACTCCTGCGAAAGCTAGTCGATGCTGACCGGCTCGGGTCAGTGATCTTTTTTGGCCCGCCCGGCACCGGCAAAACAACACTCGCTCGAATCGTCGCCGGCGAAACCAAACGACGGTTTGCTCAGCTTTCCGCGATCATGCATGGCGTCAAAGATCTTCGCCAAGTGCTGCAAAAAGCTCGCGATGAATTGGCATCCGGCGGACAAGGCACGTTGCTATTCATTGACGAAATCCACCGATTCAATAAGGCCCAGCAAGACGCGTTGCTGGCGGATGTGGAAGACGGCGTTGTAACCCTAATCGGTGCCACGACGTCGAATCCGTTTTTTGCAGTCAACGGAGCACTGGTCAGTCGCAGCCAAGTATTTCAGTTTGAACCGCTGAACGAAGATGACATCACGACGTTGCTCTATCGAGCGATTAACGATGCCGAACGTGGTTTAGGAACTCAAAACATTCAGATCGACGACTCGGCCGCTTCACACCTAGCCAAAATTTGCGACGGCGATGCGAGAAAAGCGTTGTCCGTTTTAGAAACAGCGGTGATCGCCGCCAAGCAACCTAACGAAGACGCGATCCGAATTGACTTGGATGCTATGAAGATGGCCATTGGGCGCCGCGCCGTCCAGTACGATCCGACGGGCGACGAGCATTACGATTGTGCGAGTGCGTTGATCAAGAGCATTCGCGGCAGCGACCCCGACGCTGGGCTGTACTGGCTGGCTCGAATGCTTGAAGGCGGCGAGGACATCCGTTTTATTTGTCGGCGTCTGATAATTCTGGCCAGCGAAGACATCGGCAACGCGGACCCGCAGGCGTTACCGTTGACGGTCGCCTGCAGCCAGGCGTGCGAACAAATCGGTTTACCCGAATGCCAATTCACGCTATCCCAAACCGTCGCTTATTTGGCTTGCGCCCCCAAATCCAACGCCGCCACCGTCGCCATCAACTCCGCGCGAAAAGACGTCCGTGACGATCGGATTTTACCGGTGCCTCGTCATCTGCGGGACAGTCACTTCGCTGCCGCCAGCGAGCTTGGTCACGGCGACGGCTATCAGTACTCGCACAACGAAGCCGATGGCGTGTCGGCGCAAGATTATTTGGGGATTGAAAAAGAATACTACCAACCGGTCGATCGCGGGTTCGAAACAGAACTCCGAACAAGACTGATATCAATCCGCTCAAAGCTTAAAGGAGAAGGTTGATGAAAAACTTATTCCGAAACGTTGTTTTGGTTTGTGCCTTCATTTGCATCTCGTCGGTTGATGCCCAAGAAAGTTCGACGCAACCTGTTTGGAAAATGGTCGATGTCGATTGCAAACAAGCCAGTTTGCGCGGACTCCATGTGTTGGATGTCAAGCACCTTTTCGCCAGCGGCAGCCAAGGCACCGTATTGCATTCGGTCGACGGCGGAGATAACTGGCACGTGCAGACCGTATCGGGCGCGGAGGAACTAGATTTTCGCTCCATCCACGCGATCGACGCCGACAATGTGTTGATCGTCAGTGCGGGGACGCCGGCCAGAATCTATCGTAGCAGCGATGGCTGTAAAACTTGGACAAAGGTTTGTGAGCGAACGGATCCAAAGTTTTTCTTTGATGCGATCGATTTTTGGGACAAGCAAACCGGCGTTGTGATGGGTGACCCGATCGACGGGAAGCTTTGTTTGATGAAGACTGTCGATGGTGGCCAGACTTGGACGCAAATCGATACCGCCCCGAAGACGAACCCTGGCGAGGCCGGTTTTGCGGCCAGCGGAACAAACATGATCACAATCGGCCAAAACCGTTTGTTGGTTGCCCTGGGCTGTGCCGAAGAAAACACTTCCCCTGCCAGCAGCCGCATTGTGCTGTCCGAAGATCGAGGTGCCACTTGGCAGGTGGCTGAGGTGCCGATCAAACGCTCGCCGTCGGCTGGAATTTTTTCGCTGTGCGTTAGCGAAGGAAAAAAACTGGTTGCCGTTGGTGGCGATTACAAAAAACCTAACTCAGTCAATGACACCTTCGCTCGATCTTTCGACGGCGGCAAGACTTGGTCAACAATCAAATCAGACAATGGCTTAACTGGTTTTCGTAGTTGCGTTGCAAGCACCATTGGCGGGCACCTAGTCGCGGTCGGCACCAATGGTACCGATTACTCTGCCGACTTTGGTGCAAACTGGAAGCGAATCTCTGATGAAGGATTCCATTCGATCGACTTCACTGCCGGCGGAAAAACCGGTTGGGCAGCGGGGGCGCTCGGCCGAATCGGCAAGTGGTCTCTGCAACCGCCCACTGAGTAGTTTCAGTCGCAAGGAAAAGGGCCGACCAGTATTTCAGTGGTTGAGTTTAACAACGATCCGGACGGCGGAGAGCGCTCTTTCACGGGAGTGAAAGGCGACAATCTGTGCATGACCAAATAAAAAAAGCCCGTCCATTTTGGGCCGGGCTTTTTCGTTTTGGCGAAACCGTTCGTTTCGAGGCTGTCAAATCCGATTCTTATGGCGTCGGTAGAACACCAGCGGCGAGCCCTTGCTTCATTTGCTCGGCCTGTCGTCGGTACAAAAACAATCCCTCGTATTTCGAGGTTTGCTGGATAACGGCAAGCGCAGATTTAGCATTACCCGCTTCTTTAAGGAAGCTCGCCAAAAAATAATCCACTTCCGGCGAACGTCCGTCTCGCGTTTGAGCGACTTTTCCAAAGATCGCCTTGATCTGATTGTTGACTCCCGCGGTTCGCAGGCGAACGTATCCCAAAACCGCTAATGCAACGCGATTGTTTTGGTTGGCTTTCAAGTTCAAGTTAGCTACTTTGTTGGCCAAGACTCGATTTTCTGCATCTGAACTTTCGATCATGCTCAGCACGTACAGATTCGCCAACTCGGCATTTTGCGGGCTACTTTCGTACAACGCCTTGAAGATCGCCACGGCGTCGTCGTACTTTCGTTGGTAGAACGCAATCTTCCCCTTGAGGGTGTTAGAACTGGCGTTCACTCCGCCGGTGGCTTCTGCCTTTGTAATCGCCGCGGCGGCGCCTTCAACGTCCTCTTGGCCCAACGCCCAGCTTGCGTAGTCAAGCTGAGCAGCACCGTCGTTGGGGTATTTGGCAGGCAGTTTGCTAAACCAATTGTTGGCCTTACCTTTTTCGCCTTTACGGGCAAACCATGTTCCAACGACTGCTTCGGGCACACGAGCCTTTGGGTTTGCTGCCCGGAACTTGGTTAGGTTCGCGACCGCATCGTTGAATTTTCCTTCTTCGAAGTCGACTCGGGCCAACAGCTGCAGCGCGTTTCCGTTTTCTGGATTGCGCTTGAGTAACTGGCCAGAAAGGTTCCTAGCCTGTTCAAAATCTTTGAGCCGCAGAGAGACTTGAGACATGCCTCCTAAGTACACGTTTTCGTAGTGAGCTACCGACGCTTCGTCGAGCTTCACCTGATCCAACAGTGCCAAGAGCTTTTCAAAGTGGACTTTGGCATCAACATTGCGATTGGTACCTGAAGCCAAGCGACCGTATGCAGCATAGACGGCGGGATGATTTGGATTCTTGATGGCAGCTGCTTGCAAAGCCAAGATACCACCGTTTTGATTTTTTGCAGAAAAATGCAAGCCAGCCATCATTAACTCAGCTGGCGGAAACTCCTTATTGCTGGCGGCGGACTGCTCAAGAATCGACATCGCCATGTCGCCTTTTCTTTCCACGTAAGCATCGGCGGCTGAGTGCAAAGCTTCGGCTGCGGGTGAGCCTGCGGCTTGTTCGCCCGGCACCAGTTTATCGAGTTCTTGATAGAGTGCTTCGCTCAATTGTTTTTTGAGTTCCGCTTGTTGCTCAGCCTGAGCATTCGCGGCGACAGCCTGACCGCCCTCGCTCAAAGCTTCCAAGGCGTCTTGGGCGAACGCTGGAGAGCTGAACGGTGTTTGCATGGCCATTGAACCAAAACAGATGGCGCCACAATAAAGGCCCGAGAGCAAAGAGGATGTTAAGCGAGAGAACTTAGTCGGCATGAATATCACTTTCGAATCAAATCTAACAAGATTGTGAAAACGTTTAAAACAATCGGCACTTCATTTCAAATGGATCAGCACAATTAAATCACAGGCTTATCTGCTCTAAGATTTTTGCGGTCGCATCGGATTTGTTAAGTACATAATAGTGTAAACCAGCAACGCCGTTGGCGAGTAAATCTGCCGTTTGAGCCACTGCATAGTCAACACCTGCCTTAAATTGTCCTGTTTCGGAGCTATCGCTTTCAAGGGCAGTAACGAATTCAGTTGGCAATTTTGCGCCACAAAGATCGGTAATCCGTTGAATCTGGGACAGACTGGTCACCGGCAACAGCCCTGGAACCACCGGCGTGGTGATTCCTTTGGCTTCACACTGATCTCGAAACCGGTAAAAATCCGCATTGTCGTAGAACAGCTGAGTCACGATCGCGTCGGCTCCGGCATCGACTTTTCGCTTCAGATTGTCCAAATCGACGTCCATACTGGGCGCTTCAAGGTGCTTTTCTGGATAGCCGGCGACCATTACGCCAAAGTTGTTGAACTCGCTGCTGATCAGTTCGACCAATTCATTTGCATACGCCAAACCGCCTTCTAGAGCAACGAACTTGTCCTCTCCCTTGGGCGGATCTCCTCGCAACGCCATGATCGAGTCGATCGATTGGGACTTTGCTTTTGTAAGATACTCGCGTAGCTGATCGACGGTGCTGCCAACGCAAGTCAAATGCGATACCACGGGGACATCAAATTTTTGCTTGACATGGTCAAGGATCTGAAGCGTTTTTTGTTGAGTCGACCCGCCCGCACCGTAGGTACAAGTAAAAAAGTCTGGCGAGAATTTGAGCAATGCCTCCACGTGGCGATACAATGCGGCTTCGCCTTTTTCGGTCTTGGGTGGGAATAACTCAAACGAAAGCACTCGTTTAGTTTTAAATAACTCTGCAAGCTTGGTCATCTGTTTTCCTGTACGTCTGTTGGCCATGCTGGGTTGCAATGCGGCCTGATCGCAGCGAATACGCTGTACTTTGTGGCCGTTCATTTTATTCTTTGACCACCACTTAAGACAGTCCGGTGAGCCCCAGATTTGAATCAAAACGTGCAGAAGACCGAAATCGGATCTATTCTCGCCACTCAAACACCAAGGCTGGTAACAAAACGATCAACTGATTGCCAAAATACGGCTGCTGTTTGTGCTTGTCCCACCAAGACCGCTTGCCCCACACCTTTTTTGAACGACGCATTTTTGCCTTTATCGGGAAGGAACGAGCAAGCAAGGCATCTGCTGCGGTCTAATTAGCCGAACGTTTAGCAGGCAACGATTGCAGATTGGCGTTTCAGGTTTCTGCGCGTTCCCAAGCCTCGGAGAGTACGTGTTACGTAGCCCGTTTGTAGCTAGCTCGTCGCCCGACTCTACTAGACTGTGAACTGTTGAGCCGTTGAAAGATAAGCCGAAAAGATAAGCAGCTTCCATGGAAGAAAACCCTTTTGCTTCGCCAGAAACTGTTGCAAAAAGAGGAACTACGAATCAACCGAAAAACCCTGCAGGGTCGAGCCTTCGAAATCACCCACAATACTTTTCGTGGGTTGTTGGCGTTTTTTGTTTTCGGGTTCGCCCCGGTTTTCATCGTGCCATCGTTTGCGGCTCTGTTCGAAGAGTTCGGCGTCGTCCTGCCGCTGATATTGGTTGATGTAATTCAGCTTAGCTGGCTGGCTTAGTCTGCATTTCCATGTTCGCCTCACTGAACTCAATCATCAACCGCCTTAGCTAACATTTGACAAACCCTTGAACGCCGCCAACGCTCGCTGTCGCCCCTCGGAATAATCGACGATGTAGCCCGGGTAATCCACTTGATGATTCTCGATCGCCGCGGATAGCTTTTTCAAATCGTGTAACGCCTTCGCGGGGATCGGTTTCAACTCGGGGCACATCGCTTTGATGAACTCACCATCGGTGTCAAAGCGTTTACTCTGGCTAAAAGGATTGAAGATCCGAAAGTACGGTACCGAATCGGTTCCCGTCGACGCCGACCACTGCCAACCGCCGTTGTTAGCCGCCAAGTCTCCATCAATCAAACGCTCCATAAAATAACGCTCACCCAACCGCCAATCGATCAGCAAATTTTTCGTCAGGAACATCGCCGTCACCATTCGCAGCCGATTGTGCATCCAACCGGTTTGATTCAACTGCCGCATCCCGGCATCAACGATCGGGTATCCGGTTTGCCCCGCAGCCCAAGCTTCGAAATCCGTTTGGCTGGTTCGCCAATTGAGGGCGTTGGTTTTGTCTTTAAAAGGCAAGTGCTTTGAAACTTTTGGAAAGCCAACCAATACATGCGTATAGAAATCCCGCCATGTCAACTCGGACACCCAAACCCGAGTACCTTCATCGTCCAAATCCTTTGCGGCCGCCAGACACTGCCGAGGTGAAATCACTCCCGCGGCAAGATACCCCGACAGACCGCTCGTACCATCGATCGCTGGTAAATCACGGCCGACGTTATAGTTGGCGATGCGTTTAGCAAACGACTTCAATCGCCGGCTGGCTTCGGCTTCACCGGCCGGATACAGTTCAGGCTGGCCGTTGGAGAAGTCGAACCCCTTTACCTTGTTAGGGATTTTAGAGGGTTCGATATCGAGTGCGGTTTGTTTTCTAGGAGCGGGCAATACCTTGGCGAACTCATCGCATCGCGTGTCCCAAACTTTGCGATACGGCGTGAACACACTGTAGAACCGACCGTCCTTTGTGCTAATTTCTTTCGGCGGCACCACGATTCGATCATGGAAACGGCTCACCGAAACACCCGACGCTTGACATTGTTCGACCACCGCCTGGTCGCGCTCAAGCTCATTGACCTCGTATTCGCGGTTGAAAAACAAACTGTCGCAGCTGTGCTTCTTGCAAACCTTAGCAATCACGTTTGAAACTTGTTCGAACGTCGAACAAACCTGAACAATCAGCGGAATGTTTCGCTCGTGCAACTCTTTTGATAGGCACCTTAAATTCTCGATCCAAAACGCGACCTTCACTTCCGCGTCGTCGTGTTGCTTCCATTGATCGGGAGTGATGATAAACAATCCCACCACGCCGGCGTTCCCTTCTTGCTTGGCAGATGCCGCGGCATGATGGAGGGCTGAATTGTCTCGGATTCGAAGATCACGACGGAACCAGACGAGAGATCGCATTTGCTATAAAGTCTTGTTAAAGAAAATGTCTAACCGGTAATAACCGCGGTATCTGAAAAAACATCACCGCCAGTCTTTTGCGCCGGTTTTAATTGGCGCCTCGACAAATTCCTAGCTCAAAACGCTAGGAAATGCGGAACAACTAATCTAAACCGACATGCGGCCAACTTTATCCTGACCGACGGGAGTTTGCGACGAAAGTTTCTTTTTTTTCCGGCGACAGCAAAGCATGACCTATATTTCGAGGCCCATCCTGCGTCAGAGAATACTAACCGACTTGCCTAACAGTCGCACACCGCAAGCTTTCGGCATCCATTCAAGTTAACAACCACTGCGAAACATGCACGATACCGCTCGCCAACAAACGCTCCACACTGGGCCAAACCAATCCCGAGGCTGCGGTAGCCTAACAGGTCGCGTTCTACAAATTTATCCAGTCGATCTGGAATCTGGGCTAATCACTTTTCAAGATAAGCCATTCGTTGTTGGACGTGACCAGACCTGCGATTTGACGATTAGCGAGCGATCGGCATCTCGACGACACGCCAGGTTCGACCGAACCGCGAATGGATTTTCGATCACTGATCTTGGTTCAACCAACGGAACTTGGGTCAACGGGTTAAAGATCACAATTCTGCAACTAACATCCGGCGATCGGATTCGAATCGGCGGACGAATATTCAAATACATCGCAACCGATCAACTCGAAGCCCACTACCACGAAGCAGTATATTCGATGATGACCAAAGATAGCTTAACTCAAGCATGGAACAAACGGTACTTGCTGGAAACACTCGACCGTGAACTAAAACGTCGTCAACGAACCAAACGTGATTTGAGTTTGATGGTTTTGGACCTCGATTTCTTCAAAAAAGTCAACGACACCTATGGCCATCTCATCGGTGATGAACTGCTCCGGCAAACTTCTGATCGGCTTAGAGAAACACTTCGCGATGAAGACATATTGGCCCGATTTGGTGGCGAAGAATTCTGTATCGTGCTGACCGAAACCTCCCAAGAAGAAGCACGTGTTTGTGCCGAACGATGTTTGAAAGCCATTTCTGACAAGCCATTTTCGACGAACTCGGGTGAAATTGGAGCGACCATTAGCATTGGGATCGGCGTCGCCAAAAGCTCAGAAACTTGTGACGAGTTAATCAAGCAAGCCGATGACAATCTCTATCTTGCCAAACAAAATGGCCGCAATTGCATTCATGGTTAGTTTTGGCCAGTTCGTTATTCCAAAGCAACCCTCGACCCGACGTGTAAACGCTTTTTCACTGAGGACTCGTTCATGTCAGCCAACGGCTTTGGCGGTAGCCTCCATTAACCTTGCACATCCGCTCCTAAGGCAACCGACGGATGCAACAAGCTAGATGACTCCGGCGATTTGCAACCAACCTCATCTGCTCGGTTTCAGCGGGCAATTAAACATGCTCGCGAATGCTCGTCGCCCTGCCCCGCCCCAGCACGATATGGTCCAGCACATCAATGCCGACCAACTTACCTACCTCCGTTAAACGATCGGTGACCTGAATATCCTCGCGGCTGGGCGTCGGATCACCCGAGGGATGATTGTGAACCAGCAACACCGACGACGCAGCGTCTCGAATCGCCGCCCGAAACACCTCGCGTGGATGCACCAAACTCGCGTCCAACGTCCCCACCGTAATCTGGTGAGTATCAATCACTTGGTTCTTCGTGTCCAAACAAACGATGTGAAACTCTTCTTGTTTGGCAAAGCTGGCCAACCGTTTAAAATGCTGCAAGCAAAATTCAATCGCATCGCCGGACGAAGTGATCCGGTTGGTGACTGGTTTGTCTGACAAAGCTGCCACCCGCCTGCCTAGCTCGATCCCGGCCATGATTTGACAATAAGCCGTTTTTTCAACCGCACAGCTGGTCAACTTCAATTCGGCTCGCCCGGCGTTAGGTAAATCTTCCAAGCAATTCTGAAACTGACGAGCCACTTTCTGCCCGCCCATCACCGCTGACTCACCCGGCCGGCCACTGCGAATCAAAATCGCAATCAACTCCGCATTCGAAAGCTTAGCCGCACCGAGATTCAACAGTCGCTCTCGCGGGCGATCTTGTTGAGGCGAATTTTTGACCTGAATGCCGAACACTTTGTCATCGAGCCACTTGTTGCTGGAGAATGGTTTGCCCGGGTTCCAACGATACCCGGTTGCACCCACGTGCTCGCGGACAATAAAACCACTCTGCTCCAAATCGTTGACCACCTTCGTCACAAACGCCGGTTTCTCGTCGGTTGCTAACGCCGCTTTGAGCTGCCCAAGTTCAAAGTCAGATTTTTCCAACACCCAGTCCACGATACGTTTGTAACGCAAATACCTTCGGTCCGATTCAGAAAGCTTGGCAGGTTTTTTGTCCATCGAAGGATCAGCCTGTTCCTTGGCCGAATCCGAATGAAAAGCGTTACTCATCAGAACTCAAATCAAAACAGAATACGATCGTGTTAATTGGTAACGTTTATTCTAAAACCTTTTCCGACCAAAAGCCAACTGTTGACAATCAAGAAGTGAAGTTGAGCCTAATCATGTCACAAAACCACTCACTTCAACCCGCAAACCGCTACGCAAAGGGCTACGCAAACCGCTATAATGGCCCGTAACTACCATCAACTGGATCACGCATGAACACGTTTAACTTTTTGGGAAACCTCTCTCTCCACGCCGTTTCCAAAACGTTTCTCATCATCCTGTCGCTGACTTTCTGCTGCAGTGCCGGTTGCACACAAGCTCAAGAACCAGCCACAGCAGAACAACAAAGCAGTCAACCACATCTGCACAAAGATAACGGTACGCCCAAACACACCAACGCGCTAGCCAAAGAATCTTCGCCGTACCTTTTGATGCACGCTCACAACCCAGTCAACTGGCGGCCGTGGAACCAAGAAACTTTGGCGCTGGCCAAAAAAGAAGGCAAACCGATTTTTTTGTCGATCGGCTACTCCAGTTGCCACTGGTGCCACGTGATGGAACGGGAATCGTTTTTGGACAAAGAGATCGCTGATTTTTTGAACGAGCATTTCATCTGCATCAAAGTCGATCGCGAAGAACGCCCTGACGTGGACGAGATCTACATGCGGGCCTTGCTCGTGGTCAGCAAACGCGGCGGCGGTTGGCCGCTGTCGATGTTCTTAATGCCCGACGGTCGGCCGTTCATCGGTGGTACTTACTTCCCAGCCCGCGACGGTGACCGGCCAGGACAAGCCGGTTTTTTGTCCATCATCCGACGCATCGAAGATGATTTCAAAAACAACCGCGACCGCACACAACAGCTGGCCAACCAAGTCACCGAGCTAACCAAAAAGGCTCTCGACGGTCGTCCGCCTTTGGTTGAAACAAAAATCCAAACCGATTGGCGGACCGACACGGTTTCGGATCTTAGCGACCGCCTTGATCCAGACTTTGGCGGCTTTGGCTACAACCCCAACAACCCTCGCGTGCCAAAATTCCCCCAGCCGTCCAACCTGTTTTTCTTGATCGACGTTTTGCAACAGCAACCAGATTCGGCTGGAGCCAAACAAATGCTGATCACCACTTGCGAAAAAATGCAACAAGGCGGAATCTACGATCACTTGGGCGGCGGGTTTCATCGTTATAGCGTGGACCGCTACTGGCACATTCCACACTTCGAAAAAATGCTCTACGACAACGGCCAACTAGCGACCGTCTACGCCGAAGCCTACGCACTGACCAAACGCGACGCCTTCCGCCGCTCACTCGAAGGCACGCTCGACTTCGTCTCGCGCGAACTCACGTCCAAAGACGGCGGTTTCTATAGTTCGCTGGACGCAGAATCCGAAGGCGAAGAAGGCAAGTTCTATCGCTGGAGCATCGCGGAATTAAAGTCCGTTTTAAGCGTGACCGAATTCGATTTATTTGCCAAAGTTTATCGCATCGACGAAGCGCCTAACTTCGAAAGCAAGTACTACGCCCCGCAACTCAAACAAACCTTGGCACTGCACGCAGCGGCGATGTCCATCAGCGAAAACGAACTTGAAACCAAACTCAAACCAATCCGCGAGAAACTTTTTAAACATCGCGAAAAAAGAATCCGACCGCTACTAGACAACAAAATTTTAACGGCTTGGAATGGATTGATGATTCGCGGCTATGCGGATGCGGGACGAGTGTTGAACAAACCAGCCTATACCGACATCGCAATCAAAGCCGCCAACGATGTGCTCAACAAAGCCGTTAAACCCGACGGCCGCGTATTGCGGACCTACACCGATTCTCAAGCCGCAAAGCTGAACGGCTACTTGATCGATTACGCCTGCTTGATTGACGGCTTGATCGCATTGCATCGATCCACCGACGACCAACAATGGCTGGACCACGCCAAACGAATTCAAGACAAACAAATCGAATTGTTTTGGGATCAAGACCGCGGCGGTTTTTTCAACATTTCCTCCGACCACGAAGCGTTGATCGCTCGCAGTAAACAAATGAGTGATCAAGCGATGCCGTCGGGGAACAGCGTTGCGTCAGCGAATTTGTTTTATTTGGGCCAGGCGTTGCAAAATTCGAGTTACCGCGACAAATCTTTAAAAACAGTTTTGTCGGCCTCAGCAATTCTTGAGCACTACGGTTTTTTGATTCCACGCATGCTGATCGCAGCGTCTGCATTGGATAACGACTCAACGGCACCTGCCGAGGAAGGGGCAACCAATGAGTGACCATCACTCGACTCCTATCAACGAAATTTTTCGGCACTGCCCCAACTGCGGTGCTTCAAAAGCGAACATCGGCGAAAACCCGTTTCGCTGCGACGATTGCGATTTCGTCATGTACTTCAGCCCAATCGCCGCCGTCGGCGCAATCATTCGTGACCCCAAGGGCAACATCATGTTTCTGATTCGCGGCAAAGACCCCGGCAAAGGAAAGCTCGGACTGCCCGGCGGCTTTGCCGATGCCGGTGAGACGCTGGAGACTTCGTTGCGACGAGAAGTCTTGGAAGAATCATCGTTGGTCGTGACCGACATTCGCTATCTGTGCTCGTTCCCAAATCAATACGCTTACCGAGGCGTCACGGTTGAAGTTTTGGATACGTTTTTTGTTTGCTCGGTCGAGTCGTTTGACTCGTTGACCGCTCAAGCCGAAGAAGTCGAAGGTTTTTGTTTTGAAGAACCAACCGAAGCGACGTTGGACAAAATGGCCTTCGCCAGCAACCGCAAAGCAATCGAGTGCTTTATCAAAGAGAGCATTTAGCGACCGCTGTTCAAGCGACCGCTATTCAAGCGACCGCTGTTCAAGCGACCGCAATGGAAGCCCGACGCGTTAGCGAGGACCCGAATGTCGCCTTTTACTCCGTAAAAGAGCGCTCTTTTACGAAGTAAAAGGCGACATTCTGCGAGAGGCTAAAACATTCGAACCGACATCTAAACCTTGCGGATCTTGGTCATCGTGATCTGATTGCCAGCTTGGTTGTGGCAAACCTGGTCCATGAACGACCGGATCAAAAACAGTCCTCGTCCGCTGACGCGATGGAGATTCGCTTCACTCGTTGGATCAACAACGCCAGTCGCGTCGAACCCCTTCCCTTCGTCAGAGATTTGCACACAAATATGCTGGTCCGAAAACTCGGCTTCGACCCGGACGCGACGATGACAGAACGGCGACATTTGTTTGCGGTCGCGAATCGTGTCATAGTAATCTTGTTCGTTTTCGCTATCCCGCAACTCGGAATCGACTTCTAGATTTCCGTGGTGCATCGCGTTCACCAACGCTTCGTCGATCGCCATCCCGAATTGCCAACGATCACGCTCGGACCAATCTGGCAAATTACTTTGCATGTGCTCGATCGCCGGACCGATCAACGACGGTTCATTCTCTAAAACAAAAGCGACCGACTTGGGTGCTGGGTTTTTCTTGATGTCATGCGTATACCGCATGTAGGTCGCCATGTGAATAATCTGAGCAACGGTGCGATGAAGATCCGATCGCAGCATCGACTTGGGCGAATAGCTGGTCGCGCCGATCCGCAGGGCTTCCATCGCGTGCTGCTCGCTGCCTTCCGAAGTAATCACCACCACCGGAATCTGCAACATTTGCTGTCGCACTTCTCTGACCAAAGCCAAACCGTCCATCCGCGGCAGCTGCATGTCCGTGATGATCACGTCAGGCAACGCATCGGTGCGTTCGGCAAGCCACTCCAACGCTTCCACCCCGTCACAGACAAATTCGACTTGCCATTGCGGGTCTTTGGCCAACACCGAACCCAACAATGCGCGATCGACAGCAGAGTCTTCGACAACCAAGATTTTAGCCATGAAAAAAATCCTCGACACAAGAAAATGAAGCCGGCGGCTACGCTCGGATTGTTTCCATTTTGCCTGCCGTTGGCAAGTGACTGATTGAGTTTTGCCGTAGGTTCAGTGTGAAAAGATGCACGACGATTGGCATTAGCAATCTTGGACTATCGATCAGTTTAGTCAAACCAATAGTGTCTGGGAAAAATTAGAACCGCGAATGAACGGAAATAAACGCCAATGGCTTCGTGCTGTGACTTACGTTCATTCGCATTCATCCGCGGTTGCATTTCCTTTTTATCCTGCAGGCAATCAATGCACAAAGCTATAACGCGGCGGCTATCCATTTCTTATCAACATTCTCAAAGCCGGTTAACGAACGCGTCGCTTTATCTGTCAGACGGTTGATCGGCACCTGACCGCGTGGCGATTCGGCCAGGGATCAATGGTTCCTGCCCATTCTGGCCGTTTTCAAAAATCGAAAACTCGGCCCAAATCGGCACTCGCTCCGCCAACGCAGAACCGTCGGCGTCTCGCAGTCCGTACTTTTGGATGAAGTCGATCACGCCGCCGCGCCCAGTAAACTCAGTCGTCGGACCTTCGGAAAACACGATGTTATCAAACTGCCGGTCCCGCTGGACATTTGTAAAATGATTCGACAACACCCAGCTCAAACCTGCCTGATGACGAATTGCATCCAACCCGCGATCGTCGGCTTGGAAATCGCCCATCAATATCACATCGTCCTCGCCTCGACCATCAGTGCGAATCGCTCGCATCAACGTCCCCAACTGCTGCAACTCTCTGTCGGGTCGCTGGTTGTCGATCTCCAAACAAGCCAACGTAAACGTAAACGCATCCTGAGCTGGTGCGCCTAAACAACGAAACCAAGCCACCATCGGATCGTGCTTGAACATTCCATCAGGATCGTCCACCACGTACCACTTCGAGTGGTCCAGCTGAACGGTTTGCTGATTGAAGATGATCACCGTTTGAGTTTGACCGCTGCGACGGCTTCGATCCGAAATCGCAACGTAGCTGGATCGTCGATTTTGACCGGACACCAATTGGTGCTTCGTCCCCACCGAACCTAGCTGATTCATCCGATCGGTGATTCGCTTGATCCAAGTCGTGTCAGTGCGACTGAGGTTTTGCAACGCCACCACGTCGTACTGCCGACAGATCTCCGCGACCAGCTGAACGGGTTCGTTGCTTTTCAAATACGGAGCTTTTTCGTTAAGCTTAAAAACGGCCAAACGAACCACGCCACCGGTCTGTGGATTGGCGACTTGCTGAGTATTAAAAGGCTTCAGCGTTGGCCGATTGACGGACCTCGAACCGGACTGCGAATACGTTGGCAGCTGAGCCGAACGGTTTTGATAGTTCGGGTAACCTGACGGCTGACCGTTTGGAAGCCGGTTCGGATTTTGGCCGACGAGGTTTGGCTGAGGATAAACCATCACCTCTTGGCTCGATGGAAACACGCTGCTGATCTGTGCTCGCAGCAATCCAAACACGTCTTCGGGTCGGCGGATCTGGTCTCGATGCACCAACGCCCAAATCCCGCCAACGATCAACGTAGCCAGCAAGAAGGTACGCAGGAATCTTGATTTGCCCATGAGGTTGGTTCCAATAAATTCGAGTACGACGACACTCGATCGATATCGACTTTGGGGCCCTCGAATGCCCATCGCGGCGAAAAAATTGACAGATAGGCGGGTTTTTCCGGCGCTGGCGCTCTCGGAGACCTCGCTGACCGATAAATTGGAAGCCTGACGAAGTAATCCGCAACCGATCCAGCCGTGATCGAGTATCGCCACGTCGAACGTTACTTACCTAAGGCAAACACAATGACCACCAACGGTCCAGCAATTGAAACCAGCGACCTGAGCAAAACTTACTCGCAAGGTTTGATTTTTAAGCAGCAGCACGTCGCGTTGCAAAACGTCTCGTTAACTGTCGAACGTGGCGAGATCTTTGGTTTGCTGGGGCCCAACGGTGCCGGCAAAACGACGTTCCTGAAAATCATGCTGGGCATCATTCGCAAAACCGGCGGCCGAGCATCATTGCTGGGGCACCCGGCGGGAAGCCGGCAAGGACGCAAGCTGGTTGGCTACTTGCCCGAACACCTGCGCGTGCCTGCTCATTTAACTGGCTACCAAGCGTTAGAGTTCTTTGGAAACTTAAGCAACGTGCCGACAAAGGTTGTCCGCGAGAAACGCGGGCAACTGCTGGAGACCGTCGGCTTGGTCGATCGAGCCAAAGACAACGTAAAACAATACTCAAAAGGAATGCTGCAGCGGCTCGGTTTGGCGCAAGCATTATTGCACGACCCCGAGATGCTGGTGTTGGACGAACCGACCGACGGTTTGGATCCCAAAGCCCGAGCCGAAATGCGACAGATCATTCGCAATTTGCAAGGCCGAGGCGTGACGATCTTTTTGAACAGCCACTTACTGCAAGAAGTCGAAATGATCTGCCAGCGTGTCGCGATTTTGGACAAAGGCCAGTTGCGGTACTGCGGGCCAGTCGATTCCATCGAGGCTTTCATTCAGAGCGGCGGCCAAACAAATGCTTCAGCTACGGACGCAGTCAGCAACATAGAATTCGAACTGCTGGGTGATTTGGAAAAAATCAAACAGTGCTTTAACTCGGACGCCACCATTACCGCTGGCGCTGTCGGAAAACCAACCACGGTCAGGATTCCCATCACCGATCAAGCATCCGCCGATGCGTTAGTCGATGCGTTGCGAAACGCCGGAATCAGCATCGTAGCCATGCAACCACGACGAGTTTCGCTCGAAGACGCGTTCTTAACGTTGGTCGATGAATCTTCGTTCAAAAACTAGCCACCACCAGCCACGTCTATCTTTGCTCACGTGCCACCTGAATCTCGATCCAAAAAAACATCATGAGACCGTACTTAGCCATCGTCATTGACTCGTTCCGCGCCGCCCTTGCTTCGCGAGTGCTGTACATCATGCTGGCGATGATCACGTTGCTGTTCTTGGCCGTCGGGCCGCTGAACTTGACCGAGACCCTGGACTGGCGACTGAGTCAGTTTCGACACTTTGAAAAATCCAATGACATCGTATCCCGTTTGATCGAACGAGGAGAAACCGGCAAAACCAAATCAACGACTCGCGTTTGGAGCTTACTGTCCAACGAAACCCAAGACACCGTCCGCCAGATCTACGAAAACAAAGGTAAAACCAACAACAACGACCGTCGTGGCCCCGGCGGTAGAGCACTAGAGCAACGCACACAAATGACCAAACTGGTCGACGACTTAAACGCGCTGATCGAAAGCCCTGACTTTTATCGCGAGGACGATTGGGATCGATTTTCCAAAGTGCCCGAAGCCGAAGCGTTGCTAGAAAATGGTTTCGAAAATCTTAGCACCGAACGGATGCGACGTTTAAACCGACTGCTCATCGGCAAAGCCATTCCAGGTTTGGCGCCGTCCGAAGCAGCAGCGGTGAACCTAAACTATTGGGGCTTTTACACCGGCTGGACCTTTAACCTAAGCCAACAGCAAATACAGTACTCTGTAAGCAGCATAACAACGTCCTTGTTTGATAAATTCTTATTGTCAATCGGATTGCTGATTGGCATCGTGGTTACCGCGAACGTTATCCCACAAATGTTCGACCCGGGATCGCTGAATTTATTGCTCAGCAAACCGATCACCCGGTCTGGACTTTACCTGACTCGATTCGCTGGCGGTTGCACTCAAATTGCAATCTGCGCGGCGTATTTGTTTTTCGGTGCGTGGTTGTGGTTGGGGCTAGGCATCGGTGTTTGGGACGCTGCGTTTTTGTGGAGCATCCCAATTTATGTTTTGGTGTTCGCGATTTACTACAGTATTTCAGCGTTAATCGGACTGCTGTATCGCAGCCCAATCCTCGCCGTCGTAGCGACGGTCGTCTTTTGGGCCGTTTGCTTTTCCGTCGGTGCGAGCTACAGCAGCTTTCATGCAACCATGCAAAACCAACGACTCTACGACCCACTGGTCACCGAAAACGGAGCCGTTGCGATTGACGGATTCGGAGAGGTCGTGAAGTGGAATGCCAATTCAAACGCATGGAAGATCGCTGCCAAAACTCCTGATGGCCCCGAGAAAGATGCGGTAAGCCTTTGGCGTTACTTCACCAAGTTCAAGTTCACTCCAAACCAAATCCGGCCTACGCTCGAACCAAACAGCGGAAATATAATCGCGGCAGCAGCGCCTGTTTTCCCGCCGCAACCCAAAGGCATTCGCAAATACAGCGGATACACAAGCAGCCCGCAGTTAAAACAATTCGAAACCATCGGCGACTACCCAAGCTACTCGATGGCGATGTTTGCTACCGACAACGGCATGCTGTTGTGCGATCGCGATGGCAAGTTCAAACGCTGGGACCCAAACCAGAATCCGCGTGTCGTCGCCGCCAAATCGATCGGCCCCGACAAACCAGCTCGAATTGAAACGGCCTATTCAGTTGCGATGAACGCCGACAACCAAGAGATCGCGATCCACGAAGTCGAAGGCGGCCAACACCAGATCGTCGTCTTCAAACCAACCGACGCTGGATACATCCGAGACCGCTCGGGCGTGATCGACATCGCCACCGGTGAAAAAATCAAGTGCTTTGTCGCGTATGCCAACAACACCCTCATCGCCGTCGCCGGCAACGGGCGCGTCGTCGGCTTGAACGCCACATCAATGGAACCGTTGCCGCCGATGAAGACCGGCGAAACCTCGGCTGGTATCGAAACGGTCGCCACCAGTCCCGACGGCAAGTGGATCGCGATGGTGTACGGCAATCAACAGCTGTGGCTGATGGATGTCGACAACGATCGCAAGCTCTACCGCCCCTCGGTTACCGGCAGCAGCAACACATCTTCGGTTTCGTTCGATGCCGGAAGTCGATTGTGCGTCTTCGATCGCGAGAATCGGTTGACGGTTTACGACACTGCTAATTTGAGCTCGGTTCAACAGTACGCCCCCCGAGACACCTGGTTTGAGATGGCATATCGCTACGGGGTAAGCCCTCTTTATACGGTCTTCCCCAAGCCCGGCGAGTTCTACAAAGTTACGAACTACCTGTCGTCCACGCGGAATACCACCAACAACCCCGCGTTGGATCTGATCCTCGAACCTACCGAACCGAATCCGTTATCGCCGCTCTGGAGCGGCTTGGGTTTCATGGTTGTCATGCTGGGTCTGTCTTGTTGGATTTTCCATTTTAAAGACTTCTAAACGGCTGGCGAAACTAGACCGGCAATCGAAAACATTTCTGAACTTCGTTTGAACCTACGGAATACCCAGTGCGTACAACCGGGCGTCGAGGATCAGTTTTCAAATCGTTTTTGTAACTGTGACTCAAGCTGAAACTTACCGAGTGGTATGTTTCAACGCCTTCGCAATTCAACGGAATGTCTCTGCGTTTTTTGCAAAACTCACATCGAAATCTACGCCTGCAAGAGTTGCTAGCGTGATTACAACCGATGTGGAAATGGACCAGTTTTGCAAACTTTAACGATTCAAAACGCTTGCACATGCGGTTTGACCTAAGGCGTCAAACTGAGTGCCAATAATAAAAGTGCAACCCCTTTGCTCTTTATTCAGGAGACACAGATGCCCAAGTACTACATTCAATCTGGAACCGTTTCATTCGTCGTCAACGCCTGCGACTCCGAAGGAGCCGCTCTCTGGGCAATGCATAGAATGATGGATGAAAAGATCTGCGACTACGAAGATCAGATCATGGAATCCGTCGCCGACCCTTACTCGCTGCCGATCAGCGAAACCGAAATCGAAGGCATTCCCGAAGCGATTCCTTACGAAGCGATGCTCAACGGTTTGGCGATGTTTGACGAAAACATTCACGTCAGCGAACGCGGCTTTGGCCACGACGATGCAGGCAAGCTGGAGACCGAAGAGATCTTCCATCAGTGGCGTCAACTGATGCAAGCGGTTGATCGATTGCACGACCGACTAAACGAACACGAACATTAATACCCGTGCAAATCTGGGAAGGATGTTCCGAGTCTTACTGACCTCGGACTCGGAACGATCGCCGGACTGGTTACAGTCCGGCTTTTTTTATGGGTGCTTCCTATGTGTTCTTATAGAGTGTTTAGCCGCCTCGGCCCAATACTTGAGATGCTACATAGATGCTTGGGTGCCATGCATCACGCCTCAAAAAGAAGATGCAACTTCTGAGTGCAGACATGCAAACGCGACGCTGAAAGGGCCGGTATTACTTTGCCACTTTAAGCCTTCTTGGATATTGAACTGCTCCAACTCATCAAGCTCGCTGCGCATCGTTACGTGCTTGTGCAACAAACCTTTCATCTCTTTAGGCTCAAGCGGCGTCGCACCATCAGGGTCACCAACAAGTTTATTCATGCCTCATTCCAGATGCTTGAAGGTTTCTCAAGAAGCTCTTGAACCAAACGCTCAACTTCGGCATTCATACTCTCACTAGAGAGACTTTGAGCCTCTAACGCCATGTGGACACTGGCGTGATCTACAAGTTGTTTTGCTTTTTCCCGCGCCTGATGTTCGATGATTTCTTCGACATCGCGATTGGGAATCACAGCATAAACGAAACGGCAATTCATGTTGTCAGCCATTTGCTTCATGGTATTAAGCGTGACGGCCCCTTCGATCTCGGCCTTCTCGTTACGAGAAACTGCGCCACGAGTCATACCCATGCGCCGTGCAAGTTGAGCACCAGACATGCCGAGAGCCTTACGCACCGTGCGCAACCATCCTTCCGGA
>JALZWN010000165.1 GCA_023300235.1 Mariniblastus sp. | reverse complement strand
CAAGTGATCGACCCCAAGGAAGCCGGTAAACAACAAACCGAACGACTCACCGCCGAAGTCGCCAACTTTTCGCGTAACATTTCGCTAGGGAATTGGGACGATGTCCAAGAGTACCTCTCGACCAAAATCGAGGATAAAAAAGACGCACAAAAATTGTACGTCTACATCCTCAACGAAATCATCGTCTCGATGCCTCACTTAAAAAAGAACGGTGCCACCAAGCGGTCCCAAGCTGAAGCACGTGGCGAAATGCCACCGCGAAGTTTCCTTTCGCCTTTAGACGTTCTGGCGTTATCCGAAATTTCTCCGCAGCCAATTTCGATCATCGCATATAAAGACCGAAAACCAACCAACGGCCCTGACGACCAAAAAAACTCGGACCCCGCCAAGCCGGCCGATAAAAGCTCGTCGGGCCAACCTGCACAAGACAAAACTGACGCGACAGATAAAAGCGAAGACACCCCCGAAACAGCCAACGAAGCGAAATCTGAACAAGACCAAGACACCGACCCGGACGCAACCAGCGCCACCGAGATCTCACACTTGGCTACGCTACTCAAACAGACCATCGAAGCTGGATACGACCAAAAACCGTTTCTAAACAAAGTGACCGAAGGCACGACCTATCTCGGCGGCAGAGACCTCGGCAAAAAATTGACGGCCGCACATTTGTTAATGGAATGCGATCTTTTCGATGAAGCAGAAAAGTTCATTCCGGCAGTCGAAGACGAAAAGTTCCACGACAACATTTATGTTCTCCGCATTTGGAAGCAAATCGCAGACAATCGCTTCCACAGCAAACGCGAAAACAAATGGCTGAATACGGTTTGGGAAATCAACCAAAACATCTTCCTCGCCGAAAGTTCCGAGCAAACGGACATCGATAGCGCTCTATCTCGCTTGATCGACATCTCCCCACAGATGGACAAAGACATCGGCCAGAAATGGCTCGACGACAGTTTTATTGAAAGCCCCGAACGCGGCGTTCAGATCCTTGCGGCCCTGGGCAAGCTTTCCTCGCAAAATGTATCCACTGCGAATTCGACTGACGACGAAGACCGACTTCGGATGCTCAAGTTGCAAAACCGAGCCGTGGAAAAAGTCCTTGAGGTTTCTCCAGAGACCGCCGGAAAATGGGGCAGTACGTTGACTCTATTGGCCCAAAATTGGATCAACGAAGCGAACATCAGTATCGAAGAGGCACCCAACGGCAATAACGATATGGATGTCGACCGCTACGGTAACTACTACTGGGGCAACCACGAAAGTGAAACGAAGAACCCGATCAAAATTATCGAGTTGCTTCCTTTGCAACCGAGTGAAAAATGGCAAAGCCAGATCACGCCGCTGCTGCTAACCCAGATCAAAGAAACCCGTGCTCAATTGCACATGCACATCAAAGAGTACGATGAGTCGTTTGCGATCATTCGTGAACTTGCGGCCAAAGACAAAAAACTAGGCAAGGATCTCGCCGAAGAGTTCCTGCGAGTTTGGACGGACTTCAACAACCCGAACTCCAGCCGCAATCAACGCAACAGTTACTACAACGCTTACGGCTACGACGAAAAAGCCGAGTCGATTCCGCTGACACGATCTAAGCAAGATCGCAGTCTGACGGATCTAGCAAAATGGTCGGCCGCCGTTCGATCGTTGCCGGTTGAGGATATCGACGAGGACTTGCTCATCAACGCTTTCCAAACTTGTTACTCGGCCGCTGAAATCTTTTCAATTGAACGAATGGAAGCCGTTTTAGGTGACATCTCTAAGCTAAAGCCTGAAACAATCGCATCGCTTTCGCAAACCATGCGAGGCAATTTGGGAGGACAATGGCGGAGCGTAAAAAACCAAGAAGAAAACAAGACGAAGCGGACAGCCCCAGAGATCATCCGAGAAGTGCAACGCGGTTACCTCGTTGCGTTCGAAATGACCGAACAAGCCCTTTCAGCAAATACTGACAACTGGCAGCTACAGTTGGCGAAAGCTTGCCTGGAAATGGATCGGAACGAGTTTTTGCAAACCTTTACTACGAAGTCTGAAAAGTATTCCACGATTCGAAACCAATCAATGCTTTCGTTTGCACAAGCGGCTGAGCTGTACATTGCTAAAGCAAACGAACTCGAGCGAAGCGAGCTTGAAACCGAAGTGTTTGACCGCTGGTTTTATGCCGCATTAGGCGCCGTCGATCTTGACAAACTAACCGCCAATACGCTCCCGATGAAATCGGAGTTCCCAAAGATCAAAGCCGCGATAGAACGCCTGCCTGCTGATCTCAAAGAAATCCACATGTCTCAGTTCGCCAACAATTTGTTCGCTCGAATGGGGCCGATACCACCGGAGCTTAAGTTCCGCTACCTCGAAAAAGGCTTCGAAGTTGTCGGCGACCACCCGCGAGCCTGGGAGGCCCAAGAGCTATTCCAATACTACAAAGACCTCGTGGGCGAGATCCGGCTGGACTTGTCATTGGACGGCGACAACAAGGTGGGCACGAATCAGTTTGGCGTGTACGTGAATTTAGTTCACACCGCGGAAATTGAACGTGAAGCTGGCGGGTTTTCGAAGTACGTTCAAAATCAAAAACAAATGCGTTTCGCGTACAACTACGGTCGCCCCGAGGAAGACTACCAAGACAAATTTGCCGAAGGAGTTGAAGCGGCGTTAGAAGATCATTTCGATGTCCACAGCATCACGTTCATGAGTGCCGATGGAATGGAGTCGCGACCGACGAATATTCCCGGTTGGCGAAAGACACCGTATGCCTACATCGCTCTCCAAGCCAAAGGCAAGGAAAAGGATCGAGTCCCACCGGTAACGTTGGACTTGGATTTTTTGGACACCTCCGGATTTGTGGTGATTCCAGTTGAGTCCACAGAACTTGTGATCGACTGCGGCAACGAACCATCCGTTCGACCGTTCGAAAACCTTGAACTTACTCGAACTTTGGACGAACGGCAGATCGACGACGGAAAGCTGTTGATGGAAGTCACCGCAAAAGCTGAAGGTTTGATTCCGCGTTTAGACCAATTGATCGATTTAGAATTGGAAGACTGGGAGATCGTTGAAGGTGGCATTTCCGACCAAGGCTGTCTTCCTACCAGTTTTGACATGGAGAGCCCACGGATCCAGATCCTGTCCGATCGCAGTTGGTCAGTCGAATACAAAGTGAAAGACGAAGCGGCCGAGGCGAACGAGTTTGTGTTCTCTGACGTGAAGGCCGAGGCGAAAGAAAACAAGATCCAGCGATACGAAGATGCTGATTTGGTTGATGCCGAACCCGTGATCCAACTATCAAAAGACCTTGCGAAACCAAATTACACTTGGATTTTCATCAGCATTCCACTGGCCTTGCTCGCCCTGACTGGCATCGTCGCTTTGGCGTTTTTCCGCCCTCAAGCTAAACAAGAAACCAAAGAACCCTTCGAGATCCCTGAGGAGGTTAACGCGTTCACTGTGCTTTCGCTGCTAAAGGACATCAAGCGAACCAATGGCATCGACCAACAGCAGAAAGAAGAGTTGGACATGTCGATCAACCGAATCGAGCGACTCTACTTCGGTGAGGATAAAGACATTGAGGCTGAGGATCTAGCGTCGTTGGCTTCGACTTGGGTTTCCAATGCCAAAACGAAGTAGCCTTTAAATTGCTCGGAACATTTTCTTCGGGGAACTTATGGGCAAGTGGGCGGCTGGTGACATCGTCTTTAAGAGCTCCCACGACGAGCCATTGAAGCCGCCGCCATCCAAGATAAAGCAAACCGATAAACGCCCTGAAGAACTACGGCAAAAAAAAGCCTCGACGGGCCTTCGCTTGAAGCATCAGACACGGCCCGGCAGCCTAGCGACCAATATCAAAGTTAACCATCGGAGTGTCGTCGATCGCGCCTTGCCCATAGCTCACCGAACGATGAATAAGTAGCGTTCCCATCGTGCGTTGCAGGGCAACTTCGGCAACCTTAAGCTCCATCTCTGCCTGAGCATAAACTAGCTCTGCAGCGGCTAAGCGTTCCTGCGAATCCAACAATCGGTCCAACACAACCGTTGGTGACTGACCTTCTGCGATGTCGCCTTCAACCAAAGCAAACGATTCCCAGCGACCTTCATTTTGCTCCATTTCCAGTCGCGCCGCACTAATCGCTTCGATTGCGGCCGCGAGAGTTTCCTTGGCAGAAATGACACGTCGTCTTGCGATTTGCGCCTCTGCAATCACATTCTGCATCGTCTCATCGATCTCCGCTTTGATCAAATTCATCTGAAGCTTACGCTGCGTCAAACGACTGCGAGCGGCTCGATTGCGAATCGGCAGTTCAAACTCAACGCCTACTGAGTATCCAGGTTTGACCCGGCCAAACTGATCGACAAAGGCATCGCCAAGACGCGAATCGCCTTCAAGAGTGCTTACGTAGGTACCCAACAATAGTGAAAGCTCCGGCAACAATTCGTTGACGCTGATGTCACGCTGAATCGCCGCGACCTTGGATCGCTTTACCGCTTCTCGGATCTCCGGACGATGATTGATCGCCGTCACGATCGCATGGTGCAAGTCGACAACCGGAATATGAAGATCCGGTAGCTCATTGGGTAACAATTCGACCATTTGGTTGGCCGCCCAATTCGAATCCGCAGTTAGACGGCGAATATCGGTCTCTGAGTTGCGAATGTCTCGTCGGCTGTTAGCGAGTTCTGTTCTTCGGGAATGCACTGCTGACCGAGCCCGAGCAACTTGACTGGGCAACGCGTCCAAAGTTGAACGACCTTCCAACGTCACCAAAACACTTTCAGCTCTTCGAACATTCATCTGCTTTTGCAGAAATACACACCGATCAAAATACAAACGCCAATAGGCTTCTACAACGGACTGGATTTCAGTCTGCAATTCTATCGAAAGTGTATCCCACGATGCATTGGCTGCCGATTGTGCGATCAGAATCTGACTTCGGTTAAAGTATTCGCCACGACCTCGCAGCAGGGGCTGAGTCACATTCAATGCGAGGGTTGCGGTCCCCTGGTCCTGCGGATCGAAAAAGTTTGAATTACTATTTCTAAAACCTAACCGTTGATTCAATTCGACTGTCGCACCAGAAGCAGCTTTGCGACGAACTCCTAAATCAGCAGTCCAGATATGGTCATCTAAAAAGTCACTGCCATCGTTTGTGACCGAAAGCGAGTCACCTACAGGGTCGACACGATCTTGGAATTGCGTCTGCAAAAACGAAACAGGATCAAACTCAGCTTCTGCTTCCACGATTTGCTGTTCACGTATAAGCGGATTCTGTGAAACGGCGCGAAGTCGTGGTGACCGCTGAAGCATAAAGTAAACCAAGCTGTTGGTTTCGACTGTTTGCGGTGTACCGTTTTGAATTGTGGCGTTAAGGATATCATTTTTCCACCACAGCAACTTATCGGCTAAGTTAATCTGAACCGGTTGCATCACGGATTGCACCGCTGGTTGCGATACCTGTTGCATCATGCGTTGCCTCACCGGTTCGAAGCACTTGGTTTGAGCCACGACTGACGGGGATTGCCCTGGCAACTGACCAACCTGAAGGCTTTCAACGACTCGATTGGACGTAAATTGAGCTTGCAGAACTGCCGGAATCGGAGGCACAACAAAAGCCTCATCGACAGCGACATCTTTTTTTGAACCAATCGAAGCCGGACTAGATTCATCAACCCGTGTTTGCAATCGATCAGCATTAAGAGCTCCCCAACTCAATGACAAATCCTGTTTTGCAACTGGCTTGGCAATTCGTTTTGCAACTGGCATGGCAACTACCGGCGAAGCACCCGTCGGTTTCGCGTTAGCCATTCCAATCGATTTACGATCCAACGGCGGCAAATGATTGATAGTTACTTTAGCTGCTATGTTTTTTGGTTGAGAACTAGGCAACGGCTGAGCATGCTGCTGCCGCTCAATAAACGGGTCCACTCCGGTAGAAGGGTACTTTCGCCCCAGGTCTTCTAATGTCAATAGTTGCCGTGACTGCACTGGAAACGTGCTTACACGCCGTAACGCTAAGGGTTCGTTTCCACGTTGATCGTTGATGATCTCTGGCCCGGTTTGAGCCTGCAACAAACCGGCAAGCAGCCCCACGCCCGACAAGCTAACGAACCCGATAACAAACCTGTTTTTTTTCAAAACCGCCACAAGGCACTCCAACAGCGAATGGACTCTACGTTTCTTTTCTCGCCATCTGCCTGCCTGCAAAACCAGTGTTATTCATTCAATCCCAACAAATCGACCCGCTCGAGCCACACCACGGCCGCAAAATCAACCCAGACTAACAGAGCGACAGCTAGCGACGCCAGCATCTTTTCATAGAACGGCAACTCTTACGAACTCTATCGTTCGCGGTCGACCAAGAGCGTCTTAACGACAAGCTACTTCCCACAGCTACCGCTGAGCTTACACGATCCGCAGCCACTGCTGGAACACCCGCCTTCTTTCGTACCACAATCCGGGCCACACCCCTCGGCCAGCGATTCCGCAAACTTTTTGAAACGCACTTTGCGATCGTAAGTCTCCGCCAACTGCTCGGTTAGCATTTCCAATGCGGGATCCGGCTTGCCCAAAAAATAAAAGAACACTGACTCACCATCGAACAAGTGCTCTACATCGACCAACACATTGTTGAATCCATTTTCTTTGAGCAACTCTTGGCAAGCAAAGAACGCTTTGTCGCGGTGCCGATCGAGCCGGTCAAGAATCAATTGATCCTCAGGTGTCGTCGGGCGTAAAATGGAGCCGTCGGTTGAGTCGGCACCTGGGTCGAACGAATCT
>JALZWN010000164.1 GCA_023300235.1 Mariniblastus sp. | reverse complement strand
GTCATCTTTAATCGGAGTATTTTTCCATGCGTTGGCGACTTTTGGGACGCCGTGGATTCCGAATTGGAACATGAAATTATCAACGGCACGAAAGATCGCGGTGTTCTGGAAATAGCCAACCTTGATCATGCTGTAAAAGCGATCAGCACCGTTGGGCGCCCATTCGCGATTTACTTCAACTACGAAATCGCCCTTGGTTGTTTCAAACTTCGCATGAAACTTGGCCGGAGCAGTGAACTTGGCTTGGCTTGGATCTAGCAAGCCAGGGTGGGCATTGGCCGGAAGCTTGAACGTCATGTCGTTGCCCTGAGCCGTGGCTCGGGTTGCTGATCCGGACTGGGTGGTTGACCCAGATTGTGGAGGGTTGGCAACGCACCCGTTAGTCGTAAAGGCTGTCGCTACAATGGCGGCGGTAAGAAAGAAAAACTGAGTACGGTTCATCGTTGTCTCGAATGTTAAGTTTTTGTTGTTGATTTAAGAGTGGGGGGCAGGTCGTTTGGTGGCGAGCCTGTTGGTGTTGGTGGCGTTAGTTCCGCTCCAACTCTAAAGTACGGTCGCCTGCTTGGCTGTCGGTTGAACTTGCTTGCGCAAAGATCGAGCGATCCAGAACCCGCCGACACTGCGGAGGGCTCTGCGTAAAACTAGATTGTGGCCCGGCGGTAGCGTAAAGATCAACCCGAATCAAGAAAAAACCAAGCGGTTGGCACAACCCGCCGGTTAACCAGTACGCAATACGTTCAGTTGGCCGAGATGGTTCAGTTGGCCGAGGTGGTGTCAATTCTGTCTGAGCGCGAGTTTTAGGGTTTTAGCTTTTATTTTATTTAGCCGGTTCCATCTGCTCGTTGTCCATCGTCTTTGCGTTTTCTTCCTTTTGTGTAAAGTCACCCGCAGAGATTTTAACCATTTTGTTTAGGTCCATGATGCGACGCAGGGCCGCGTCGACGGCGGGTTTATCCAGCTGAGCAATTTTGTCGTCACTTGCACGTTGAAAATCCATCGTGCGATCGAGGCGAAGATTCGAAATCAGCTCGCTGGCGATCTTGCTGTCACTGGCTCGTCCACCTTGGCGATTCTTCAGGTAGCTTTCTTTCGCTTTGATAAGCTCGTCCGCCGTGACGCCGCTATCTCGCATGCGATCGACTTCTTCGGTGACCGCTGCGATCACCTTTTGGGTGTTGGTCGGTTTTGAAATGCAGAAAATGAAAAACGTTCCGACCGGGTTTTCCGAACTACCTCGGAATCGAGACATCGCGGTGTATGACAACCCATCTTGCTTACGAACGCGGTCGGCGATTCGAGAAGACAACGGCCCGCCGCCCATGATGTAGTCACCGATCAACATCGCTTCGTAGTCTGGGTCTTGGTCACCTGCTTCACAGGTTCTGGCTGCGATGAAGATCGCGTTGGCTTTATCTGGCGTGTCGATCGTGACGTTGTCGGTGCTCATGTTTGGATTGGCGACGCGTTCAATTCGGGTGTAAGGCTTTGCAGCTTTAAAGTCCGCGAAGATTTCGTTCAGTTTGGCCAACGTCGTTTCGGCATCGAAGTCACCCACGACCGCGACCTCGCCGTTTGTGCCGCCAATGAAATCGCGATGTAGATCGACCACGTCATCCACGGTCAACGCCTTGTAGCGGTCGATGTCCTCTTGGATCGACGGCACGTATCGCACGTCGTCTTTTTCGTAGTCGTTGGTTCGGCGACGCATGGCGGTGATGGCGAGCGTTTGAGGATCTGAAAGACCTGACTCAAGAGTCGTGAGGGTTTCGTTTTTCTGAACGTCAAACTCTTTCTGGTTCAGCAACGGTTTTTGAAGAGCCTGCCGTACGACATCCAAGACATCGTTCAGGTTGTCTTTTTTGGTCTGAATGTTGACGGTCAGTCGTCCCAATGAACCGCTGATGCTGACGGTTGCTTGCAGTTCGTCCAAACGATCACGATAGGCTTGGTAATCGAGTTGCTTGGTGCCGCGTTGCATTAGCGATGGCAAAAACTCTAAAGCGGCGACCTTGCCTTTGAGTGATTCCTTGTCGCCGTAGCCCAACGCAATCGACGCGACCACGCGATCGCCACGAGTTTCCTTTGGGAGCAACGCGTACTTCAAGCCTGAGGTTAGCTGGCCGCTTTGCGTTCGGGCTTGGATGTTTTCGGGGGTCGGTTCGAAGGCTTCGCCTGGGGAGATTTCTTTGCGACCTTTGTAGCCGTCGACCATTTTGGCGACCATGTTTTGACCGTCGATCGATGCTCGCACGGGTTCTTCGGTCGGGCGAAACAAACCGACGGTGCGATTGCTTTGAATTAAATAAGTCTTCGCAACTTCCAGCACATCGGCGGGCGTGACTTTTTCCAAGCGGTCGCGGTGCAAAAAGTACAGCCGCCAATCGCCGTACGATTCCCATTCGCTCAACGCCGTCGCAAAACGCTCGCTGTTGGCGAACTGAGTTTCACGCGTCTTCAGGATGCTTCGCACAGCGCGTTTTACATCGGCTTGGTCGATCGTTGGCGGTTGATCGCCGTTGGATGTTGACGGAGTAAGACTTTCGAGTTGGTCGATCAAGTTGTCTTTGGCTTTGGTTAGATCTTTATCGGCGGGGACTTCGGCGAAAGCCATGAACAAACCGGGGTCGTGTCCGACTCGGGCAAAAGCTGAACTGGAGGCAGCGATTTCGGTTTGCACCAAGTTTTTGTAAAGTCGGCCGCTCGGTCGGTTGGACAGGATCGATGCCATAACTTGGATCGCGGCGTAGTGTTCGTTCGACGCCGAAGGGATGTGGTAGCCGAGCCCGACGTACTGAACGTCTCCTGAGCGACGCAAGGAAATCAGTCGCTCGCCGTCTTGGGCGGGTTCTTCGGTGTAGGTTTTTGGGAGGCGACGTTTGGGCTTGGGGATCGATCCAAAATGTTCGGCGACCAGCGATAAGGCTTCGTCTTTGTCAAACTTGCCTGCGACTACCAGCGTAACGTTGTCGGGCTGGTAGTACTTTTGGTAAAACACGCGAAGGTTTTTGGCTGGCACTCGCATGATGTCCGACTGGTTGCCGATCGTCGACTTGCCGTAGTTGTGCCATTGAAACGCACCGTCCATGATCCGTTGGGAAAGGATGCTGACGGGGCTGTTTTCGCCGCGTTCGAATTCACTGCGAACGATCGTCATTTCTTTCGTTAAGTGTTCTTGGCGAATCCAACTGTTCACCAAGCGGTCGGCTTCCATGTCGATCGCGAACGCAAGATTGTTGCCGCTGGCGGGGAGGGTCTCGAAGTAGTTGGTGCGGTCCAGCGATGTCGTGCCGTTCATGTTCAGCACGCCACGATCTTTGAGCAGCTTTGGGATGTCGGGGTGACGATCGGTGCCGCGGAACAGCATGTGTTCCAATAAGTGGGCCATGCCCGATTCGCCGTAGCCTTCGTGACGTGAACCGACCATCACGGTCATGTTGACGGTGAACTGAGGTTTGGAGTCGTCGGGGAACAGTAGTAGTTTGACGCCGTTGTTCAGGCGGTACTCGGTGATTCCTTCTACGCTGGTGACTTCGCTTGGCGGCTGAGCCAATGCTGGTGTGGCAAGGTTGGCACAAAAGAAACAGATGGTCGCGAGGGTCAACGTCGTAAGTGCCGTCGATAGGGATGGGCGTCGCATGGGTTTGCCTTGGTGAAAGTTGTATCGATTGCTGATATTTTAGCGTTCTGGGGATGTTTCTGGAACCGATCTGCGACTACAAACAAGTCAGGTAACCTGCCGCTTTTGAAGTCGATTTTTCGAACGTCCATATTGGTAAAAAAGAATCCATGTCCTCCGACGCCCCAACCGATGTCCAGCGGATTACCGCGATCATCAAGCAACGCCAGACTTTCAAAGTTTTGGCCAGTTTGCCGTCCAGTGAAACCACTGCCCAGTCGCTGACCGAAGTCCAGCACGCTGCCGCGGATGCTCAGGTCGTTCAAGCGATCCGCGATGCTGGTTGGGCTCCGTTTCATTACGACCGCGCCGCTGGCGGGATGGCCGAGCCGTGGCGGGTGGAGTGGGTGCCGCGAGCGATGTGTCGTGAAGTGGCCGCGCATTTTTTTGATTGGTTTGACGACGTGAAGCCCAGTAACAAATTGCCGTCGATGTTGAACGCTTGCGGGAGCTTGGTGTTGGTCAGCTGGTTGCCTCAGTTTGCCAGCGAAGATTCCGCAGCTGACTCGCCAAGCGAAAAACAACGGCAAATCGATGAAGAGCATTTGGCGGCGACATCTGCGTATGTGCAAAACCTCATGTTGATCCTGACCGCGCATGGGTTCGGGACTTATTGGTCCAGCGGCGGTCAGTTTCGAAGTGAAAAGATGCGTCGCAAGTTAGGCGTTGATCACGATGGTCGGTTGTTGGCGGCGGTTTTTGTTGACTATCAAGTCGAACGTGATTCGGTGGAGCGTTTGCCGGGGAAGTTGCGTGAACGTCGCTCGCCGGGCCAGCAATGGTTTAAAAGTATGGATCATCCCCGCGTTTAGTGGTGAATCTGAATCGCTGACGCCCGCCGTTTGGTCGTCCGTTTGGTGTTAAACGAACCATTCTTTGTCAGATACGCTTTTGAAGGGGTTCCCTTGCTACCGATGGGGTGTGATTTGGATTAAGATTTGGCGGTTCGGCGAACGGTTTAAAGCTCGACATAAATGTTTTGTTAGGGCTGGTCGCGGAGTACGAATTTAGTTCCCTCCTGTGGTTCCTGTTCATCTGTTTTCGCGAGCACGCGAATCTTAAAAGGACTCTTATCATGACTGTTGAAATGCAGCTTGCCAAAATTATCATCAGCGAGATTAGCGACAACCAAGTCGTGTTTTTAAAAGAGGTTGATGGCGAGCGGCAGTTTCCAATTTTGATTGGGATTTTTGAAGCGACCAGTATCGATCGTCGAGTCAAGAAAATTTCTCGGCCTCGGCCACTGACTCATGATTTGTTGGCCGGGATTGTTCATGCGATGGGCGGTGAGCTAAAAAGTGTTTTGATCCACGATTTGCGCGACGCGACGTTTTTTGCCAAGCTGCAAATTCAGCATGGCGACGAAATCTTGCACATCGATGCTCGACCGTCCGACGCAATTGCGATGGCGGTCACTGCCGATCCGCCGATGCCGATTTACGTGGAAGAGGAAGTGCTGGAAGCCGCGATGCGGAAGCCGGGTTTTTAAGTTGATAACGAGCAAGGGATACGACAGATGATTAAAGTTGGAATTGCAGGCATCGGGTTCATGGGTTGGATCCATTACTTGGCTTATCAATCGGCAGCGGACGTGGAGGTTGTGGCGATTTGTTCTCGCAATTCTGGCAAGCGAGCTGGTGATTGGTCGAGTATCAAAGGGAACTTTGGTCCACCCGCCGGGCAAGTCGATCTCGCCGGCGTGCAGGTCTATGAAACGCTCGACGAAATGCTGGCTGACCCAAACGTTGACTTGGTCGATTTGTGCTCGCCTCCCGCGGCTCACCTAGCTGGCATCTTGGCCGCTGCAAAAGCAGGCAAGCATGTGTTCTGTGAAAAGCCGTTGAGCTTGACGCTTGCCGACTGTGATCAAGCGGTAAAAGCTTGTCAGCAACAACAAGTGCAATTGTTCGTCGGTCATGTGCTGCCATTTTTTACCGAGTACTTGTTTGCGCTTCAGGCGGTGCAAGACGAACGGTATGGAAAGCTGTTGGGCGGTAGTTTTAAGCGAGTGGTTTCGGATCCGACTTGGTTGACTGATTTTTACGACCCCAACGTGGTCGGCGGTCCGCTGTTGGATTTGCATGTGCACGACGCCCATTTTATTCGGTTGCTGTTTGGGATGCCGACAGCGGTTCACAGCGTCGGACGAAAACGTGGTCAGGTTGTGTCGTATTGCCAGTCGGTGTTTGAGTTTGGCGATGCGGAATATTGCGTGGGGGCCAGTTCGGGGGTGATCGACCAGCAAGGGCGGCCGTTCAATCACGCGTACGAGATTCATTTTGAGCAGGCGACGTTGCAGTTTGAGTTCGCTGCGTTTGCGGACCAGGCGGAGGCAATGCCGCTGAAGGTGTTGCTGGCCGACGGGTCGGTCGAGCGACCGGAGCTGGGTGATGGCGATCCGGTGTTTGCGTTCGAACGTGAGGTTGCCGAGCTGGTTAGTTGCTTGGAGGCCGGGAAGGTTTCAGAGATCTTGGATGCCACGTTGGCCAGAGACGCGATTGAGATTTGCCAGATGCAAGCGGAGCAGGTTGTTTGAGTTTGGCTGAACGAGAGGGTGGGATTTTCTCTTGAGTCGGTGAGTCGTTTTATGGCGTGCGAATTGTTTTGTTTGGAAGTTGATTTATGAACTGTCCCAAGTGTCAGCAGCAGTTTGAGGGAAGCGTCTGTCCGTATTGCCAAACGTCGGTGGTTGACCAAACGGGTGGAGCGAACCCCTACGCGGCACCGTCAGGTCAAACGCCTTACGCTCAAACGACTCCTGCGGATCATTACCCCGATGCTTCGCAGCAAGGCGACGGAACGGGCGGGGTGATTCCGTATAAGAATCCCAAAGCGTTGATCGCTTACTATTTCGGGATTCTAAGCGGGTTGCCGTTGATTGGCTTGCCGTTTGGCATTGCTGCGTTTGTGCTGGGGATTATGGGCTTGAAAGCCCGCAAGAAGAATCCTGTGATTAAAGG
This sequence comes from Mariniblastus sp., assembly GCA_023300235.1. GTDB lineage: Bacteria > Planctomycetota > Planctomycetia > Pirellulales > Pirellulaceae > Mariniblastus. Next base: position 27,803 of record JALZWN010000164.1, on the reverse strand, counting down.
TTCGGCCCACGCTTGGATCGGCATCGGTTGCGGCGGTTTGTTCACGGTATTTTGGGGTTTGCTGATTGTTGGATTGATTATCAGTGCGTTTGTTGGGCCGTAGTTGGCCAACCAGTTTGTCCGCCAAAGTAGCAAAGTAGATGACGGCAACTTTTGGCGGAATCCAAGTCGCTTTCAAGCACAGCTACTGCTCTGGCCAGTTGGCCAGTCGTTTTAAGTGAGAGGTGCTTCCGGTAATTTAATGGGCGGGTATGAGCTGAGAGCATTTGGATAGCCTGTCCCAATGTTAGTGAGGGGGCCATGTTTACGCGGTTCAAAATGGCCTGACGCTACACGGCCCCGTAAAAAACATGCTCACGTGACTTCTCCAGAATCACATCGCACGCGTAAGCATGCCGGCACGCAAGAGATTCCCTTGCCCTCTAATCCGTGAAGCATGGCACCCGTTCGATTGATAAAGTACCCGAAGTAATTGGGCCAGCGGCTACCCCCGGAAGCACCGAGAGAGAAGACTTGCGAGTGGTCTGCTCGGAGTCGGTCATCTGTTCGGTCATCTGTTCGGTCATCTGTTCGGCTCGCGATCATCGGCTTGGTTGACTGCTTCGGTTTTCGCAACCGGCGACCAAACACAATCGACGACCAGGCGCAATCGACGACCAAGCGCAATTGGGGCTACTCCCCAATCTGCACAAAGCCCCTAGCTTCTCAGCGTGCTGTCATGCTTGGCGTTTCGCCGGTGAACTAGTTCACTAGTTCGAGCAGCGAAGTTTTTTTTTTGAGTTTCGCGTAATGACTGGCAAGCACCGGTCTCTAACTCCATCGTGCAATAGGATCAGGGCATTAGAAGCGGTGCGATTCGTTCAACCGGAGTGTCAGTTTCCTATCGCGCCGCACATGGCCCGTATGCTTTCTTCGCAAGTAGCGTGGGAAGTATCAGGGTCGTTGTCGAGTTTTTTATCGTTCGATTTTGTAGATCGAATATTAACTAACCCTCGTCTCAATTTAACTTAAGGCACACCATGAAACTCAAGACTTTGTTACCGTTGTTTTTGGTATTTGCAGCGTTTGCATCTTCAAATCCGGCATCGCACGCTCAAACGACTCGAATTCGAGTTGAGTATGAGGCTAACTTTGAAGCAACGGGCACTGGATTTGCACCCTTGGGTGTGGTGTTTCACGATGGGAGTTTCAGCACGTTTGACTCAAGCACACCGCTCTCTCAGACCGCTGGGCTTGCACTGCTTGCTGAAGGCGGAAACCCAGCAACGTTTCTTGCCGAAGCCGAAATTCAGAATGGCAGCTTTGACACCGGTAGTACTGATGGCCAGATTGGTGGATCTAACCGCCCACTAAGCCGTTCCTTTGAGATTGACGTTGCCGCAGGTAATTCAACGCTTAGTTTTGCGTCCATGTTCCTACCTAGCAATGACTGGTTTATCGCTGACGAAGGCAGTACTGGAATTGACGTTTCGGCGTTGCTGAACGGCAGTAGCGTTGAGCAGACGATTGAGCTGAATACGATCTACGATGCTGGAACCGAATTAGAGGATTTCACTCGCGGTGGCGGAACGGGCCCTGATCCTTTCGGGCTTGCTCCACGACTTTCGGACGCCGAAGGTGGTAATCCAAACGACCAGAGCGACTCAGTTGCGATGGTGCAGCGTTCGGAAAATGAAAATTTGTTTGGAGGTTTTGTCAATCCAAACAGCGTTGACATCACTCGGTTCATCGGAGCCAGCACTGAAGTGCTTGGAACGATCCGCTTGACTGTTGTCTCTGTGCCAAGGACTCGGATTCTAGTCGAGTTCGATTCGAACTTCGATTCAACGGGCACTGGATTTGCTCCTTTGGGTGCAGTGTTTCACGATGGTAGCTTCAGCTCGTTTGATACAAGCGTCCAGCTTGCCCAAGCAGACGGCCTCGCACTTCTTGCTGAAGGTGGAAACCCAGCGGCGTTTCTTGCCGAAGCTGAAGGGCAAAACTCCGGCTATGACACGGGCAGCACGGATGGCCAGATTGGCGGATCTAACCGTCCTCTAGGTCGTTCTTTTGAAATTGACGTTGCTGATGGCAATTCAACGCTTAGTTTTGCTTCGATGTTCCTGCCTAGCAATGACTGGTTTGTGGCTGACCGAAGTGGTGCTGGAGTTGATGTCAGTGGACTGCTGGACGGCAGTAGCAATGAATTGACGATTGATCTGAACACGATTTACGATGCTGGAACCGAATTAGAAGACTTCACTCGTGGTGGCGGAACGGGCACCGATCCTTTCGGACTTGCTCCACGACTTTCAGATGCCGAAGGTGGTAATCCAAACGACCAGAACGACTTCGTTTCGATGGTGCAACGCTCAGCTGCGAACCTGTTCGCGAATTTTGTCAATCCAAACAGCGTTGACATCAGTCCATTTAGTGGAGCCAGCAGTGGAAGTCTTGGTACGATTCGCTTGACAGTAATCCCTGTGCCGAGGACTCGGATTTTAGTCGAATTTGATTCGAACTTCGGATCGACCGGCACTGGCTTTGCTCCTTTGGGTGCAGTGTTTCATGATGGTGTTTTCAGAACGTTTGATTCAAGCACCCCGCTTGCTCAAACCGACGGGCTGGCACTTCTTGCTGAAGGTGGAAACCCAGCAACGTTTCTTGCTGAAGCCGAACAGCAGAATCGCAACTACGATACTGGCAGCACTGATGGCCAGATTGGCGGATCTAACCGCCCACTCGGTCGTTCGTTTGCAATCAACGTTGCCGATGGCAATTCAACACTTAGCTTCGCATCGATGTTCCTACCGAGTAACGACTGGTTTGTCGCTGACGTAGGCAGTGCTGGAATTGATGTTGGAGCGTTGTTGGACGGTAGTAGCGATGAATTGACGATTGATCTGAACACGATCTACGATGCTGGAACCGAGCTAGAGGACTTCACTCGCGGCGGCGGAACGGGCACCGATCCTTTCGGGCTTGCACCACGACTTTCTGATGCCAATGGTGGTAATCCAAACGACCAAAACGATGTGGTCACCGTGGTGCAACGCACAGCGGGAGTGAACCTGTTTGAGGATTTTGTCAATCCAAACAATGTTGACATCACTCCGTTCAGTGGAGCCAGTAGTGCAGTTCTTGGAGAGATCCGATTGAGTGTTGTACTTATTGGAGATGTCAACCTAGACGGTACGGTTGACTTTTTGGACATCGCACCCTTCATCACGCTTTTGTCTACTGGTGGATTCCAGCAAGAAGCAGATATCAATGAAGACGGTGTCGTTAATTTCCTAGACATCTCGCCATTCGTCACAGTTCTAAATGGCGATTAGTCTCTGACGCTCCGGCGTCCTTATTGAATCGGGTGACGCGAATTGCATCCTTTCGATACTGACAAAGACAACACCATGCTCAGTCGAGCGGCTTCCTTTTGGAGTCGCCGACTCGACTGAGACGGGTGTTATCATATTTTTACAAAATGTAACGGCTTAGATCTTCGTCTTCTGCGACGGCCCCGAGTCGTTCTTTGACGTAGGCTTCGTTGACGGTTAGTTTGCCTTTGCTCATGTCGGGGGCTTCAAAGCTGAGTTCTTCCAGCAGTCTTTCCAGGATCGTGTACAACCGCCGAGCACCGATGTTCATTGTTGTTTGGTTGACCGAGTAGGCGATCGCGGCGAGTTCTTCGATGCCGTCGGGCGTGAACAACAACGTCACGCCTTCGGTCGCCATCAACGATTGATATTGTTTCGTCAACGAGCTAGTGGGCTCGGTCAAGATCCGGACGAAATCGTCTTGCGTTAGATCATTCAGTTCAACGCGAATTGGGAAACGACCTTGTAATTCGGGCATCAGCTCGCTGGGTTGATGTCGATGAAAAGCCCCGGCAGCGATGAATAAAATGTGATCGGTTTTCACGTAGCCGTGTTTGGTTTGTACCGAGGTACCTTCGACGATCGGCAACAAATCGCGTTGCACGCCTTGTCGGGACACGTCGGCACTCTTGCCTTCGCCGGCAACGACTTTGTCGATTTCGTCCAAGAAGATGATGCCCGAGTTTTCCGCCAGTTCGATGGCTGCTTGGTTGAGTTTGTCGGCGTCCAACAATTTGTCGCATTCTTGCTCGAAGATCACCGTTCGGGCTCGATCAACCGATAGCGTCTTCTTGGCGCGGTTGGTGGGCATGATCTTTTCCAGCATCCCCTGGAAGTCCATGTCCATTTGCTCAACGCCCATTCCGCCAACCATCATCGGCGAGGCTTTCTGTTCGATCGTCAAATCGACTTCTCGTTCTTCTAGGTCGCCGGCAATCAGCATTGCTTTCATTTTTTCGCGAGTACGATCAAGCGACTCTTTGGCTTCAGCGGATGCTTCGTCGTCGGGGAAACTGACGGTCGGGGCAGGGCAGAGCATTTCCACCAAGCGATCGTTGGTGCGTCGTTCGGCGTCGGCTTTGACGGTTTCGCGTTGTTGTTCGCGGACGATCCCAATCGAGTTGTCCAGGAGTTCGCGAACCATGCTCTCGACATCGCGGCCGTAGTAGCCGACTTCGGTGTACTTGGTCGCTTCGACCTTGATGAAAGGTGCGTTGGTGAGTTTGGCCAGTCGTCGAGCGATCTCAGTTTTACCGACGCCGGTGGAGCCGATCATCAGTATGTTTTTCGGCGAGACTTCTTGGCGAAGTTCATCGCTCAGTTGCTGGCGTCGCCAACGGTTACGGATCGCGATCGCGACAGCGCGTTTTGCGTCGGCTTGGCCAACGATGTGTTGGTCGAGCTGTTTAACGATTTGGCGAGGGGTGAGTGTGGTTTCAGTTTTTGACATGGTCGGATGGGAGGCAGTGAAGTGGTTGGGGCAATCCGCGATTCAGACCGCGTGGACAAGAAGCTCAAGTGAACTAGGTCGGAACATCGATCTTTTCAACAACGATGTTCGTGTTGGTGTAGATGTCGATTTCGCCGGCGACAGTGAGTGCTTCGCGAACGATTTCGACGGCGGTTAAGTTCGAGTGTTTTTTCAAAGCGCGAGCGGCGGCGATGGCGTAGTTGCCTCCAGAGCCGATTCCAACGATGCCGTCGGTCGGTTGGATGACGTCGCCGGTGCCACTGACCAGTAAAGTGTGTTTGCCATCGGTTACAGTCAGCAAGGCTTCGAGTTGGCGGAGTGCTTTGTCCATCCGCCATTGCTTGGCCAGTTCGGTGGCGGCGCGAACGATGTGGTTGGGCGAGTCTTTCAATTGAGCTTCAAATCGTTCCATCAGTGCAAACGCGTCGGCACTGCTGCCGGCAAACCCGCACAGAACTCGGCCGTTGAGCAGTTTGCGTATTTTCATGGCGTCGGATTTCATGACGGCCGTTCCAAGGGTCACTTGTCCGTCGCCGCCCATGGCAACTTGATCGCCTTGATGAACGGTGAGAATGGTTGTCGCGTGGAATTTCATGACGCTTAGCGTTAAACTAAAGAGCGGATAGGTAGAGTTCGAAATTGGAACCGAATTCTATCCTTTTTCAATAGCCGTGCACCGGCAGACCCCAGCGAATAGAAAGTAACTTACGATGCCCGAAAATAATTTTCCACGAAGTTCGCAATTGATCAACTCGGACGATACGGCGTTGGTGATTGTCGATATGCAGGAGAAATTGCTGCCGATCGTGAAGCAGGCAGATCAAATTCTGGCCAACGTTCAGTGTTTGGTGGCGACTGCAGAAATTCTGGACGTGGCAACGATTGCAACCGAGCAGTATCCGAAAGGGCTCGGCCCAACCGTGGAAAGTTTGGCAAAGGCGATTCGCCGAGTTAGCGGAAAGTGGTTGCCAGCGGGGCTGCCGGCCAAAACGATGTTTAGTTGCCGCGAGTGTGAATCGGTTTTTAAACAATTACAGGCTCAAGACGTGCAGAATCTGTTACTCTGCGGAATCGAGACCCATGTTTGTATCGCTCAAACGGCATTGGATATGATTGCCGCGGGTTTCAATGTTCAGTTGTGCGTGGATGCGATGGGCAGTCGTTTTGTGCTGGATCATGAGATTGCACTTCGTCGTTTGGAAGCCGAAGGTTGCACGGTCACGACCACCGAAGCGGCGATGTTTGAGTTGTGTGAGAAAGCTGGCAGTGATGCGTTTAAAGCGATCGCAAAGTTGCTGCGATAAAGGCTGTTGAAAAATATGAACGAGACTCCCGGAAATTCAAACGATGTCGGTCAAGATCTTCCGCAAGAGGTGTGCTCGGCGCAGAAGGGGCATTCGTTGATTGCTTGGGCCGGCTTCAATCTGATCATGCTGGTTTCGTATCTCGGCTTCTTTTACATGTGTTTGTCGGTCGAGTATCCCGGCAGTCTAGTAATCGGCTTGGCGATTTCGGTGGTGATGGCTGCTTTGTGTTTGGGATTCAAGCGGCTGTTTGTGAATCGTTACGAGTTCTGTTTCTATTTGGTGTTGCCGCTGGACGTGGCTTTAGAAAGCTTAATCACTGAGCACAACGGTTACTCATTTTATTGGTGTGCGTTGTCGTTTTGGGGCGTGTTTATTGTCTATCGAATTTGCTTGTTGCTTCGAGTGTCGAAAACGTAGCCAGCCCGATTCACTACGACTAGGGTAGGCTTTTCGCTTCGCTGGCCGTTCCTGTAAACACCACGGTTTCGACTGTGTCGCTATGGGACGATCAGTGTCACGCCACCTTCGACGACTTCGATGGTCAACGGCAGCGTTCCACCGGGATCGCCGTCCAATTGATAGCGGACTTCGACGTCGGACTCCATGGTCAGTTTGGTGAAGTGATACGTTTTGCTGTTGGTCCAATTTTTGTGCCGTCGCAATAGTACGGAAGCCAAATAGAACAGGCCTCGAAGCAAACTGCCGCCACGGAACGTGCACAAATCCAGAACGCCGTCTTCGGGGTTTGCCTCGGCGGCGATCGGTAAGTTCATGGCGTAGCGTGGCACGTTAAAAATGAACGCCCAGCAGGGGGTTGCTTTCAGCTTCCGGCCGTCACTCGATTCAACCGAAATACGAATCTTGGGATACTTGTACTTCCGAATCGCGCTGACGAGGGGTTTGGCGTAGGACCAATGGCGGATGTGACCTTTGCGTTTGCTGTGCAAGCGGTGGACGACATCGGCGTCAAAACCACAACTCGCCATCACTAAAAAAAACTTACCGTTGGCTCGACCAATATCCAGTTGACGGCAGTTCCCAGCGACGATCATGTTCGCGAGTTCAACCGGGTCGGATGCGACGCCGAGGTACTTGGCCAGCAGATTCTCGGTGCCCAGTGGGAGGATTGCCAAGGGCGTGTTTTCAGGCAGCTTGTTGGTCAGCAAAGAAATTGTTCCATCTCCGCCGGCAGCAACGACGCAGCGCAGTCGGCCGCCGAAATACTGGCTGACGACCTCGATCATTTCTTCGATGTTGGTCAGCAGTAAAACCTCAAACCCGTACTCGGTCAGGCAAGCCGTCAGCTTGTCGACAACGGCGCGTTGATCGGTGGCCCCAGAATTTGGGTTCATCGAGATCACGACGACTTCGGAGGTTGGGTTGGCTGTTTCCATTACTTAACTGTAGCAAAAGCATGGGAAAGTGAAACGCCACGCGCGGTGATTCTGTTCCGCTGGGGATGCTGGGCATTAGGCACCTGATCGTCAAATCCATTGCCGTTGGGCCATTTCTTGTGCCAGTGGTTTACTTACTGCGGTTGTCAGAAGCTACTTCGCGACAGGCCAAGCGATGATTTCGTTTTTGCCCGATGTTTGTTCCGCGGAAAGAATCATTTTGTTTGAGTGGCCGTCGACAAAACGAACGATTGAAACCGGTGATTGGTGAAGATTGGGCAGCGTCAGCAACTCACGCTCGCCGGTAGCTTGATGCACAGTTTTGGTGGTTTTTGGTTGCGGCTGGCTGTTCCAAATCGTTATCCGGCCGGTGTTGGAGCCGCTGACGATTCGATTGCCGTCGGCTGAAAGGTGGGCGGCAGAGATTTGTTGTTCGTCGGTGTGCGCGTAAACCGTTTCGTTAAACGTTGCGCCGTCTTTGTCGATTGCTTCTTTCTTATCCCTGGCTCGTATCAAAACCGCTTTGCCTTCGCCGGCGATTGTCGCCAGCAACGAACCGTCGTCGGAGTAAGCCAGACTGCTGACGGCCTGTTGGATCGGCGTCTTAAGTTGCAGTGTCGAACTGGCGGAGTCAGCGAAATTGTTGGCGTTCAAGTTGATCACTTCGATAACGCCTGTGGAACGTCCCACGGCAATTACTTTCGAATCGGGTTGCCAAGCGATGGCGGTCACGTTGCCTTCGCTTTCTTTCAGGTCAACTTCGCCCCGTTTTTCGCGTTTGGCAAAATCATAAAACAAACAGCGGTTGTCTTTGGTGCAAATCGCCAAAACGTTTTTGTCCGGTGCCATTTGCATCGCGGTGACTCGACCACCAAACACACCATCAGGTTTGACACCCTTGTCGGACAGTTTCCAAAAATGAACCTGCCCGCTGGCGAGTGTCGCGGCTTGTTTTGTTTGAGCTACGACATGCGTGATCGAGGGTTTGGAGAGCACTTGAAGTGGCCCCAGTGACGTGGTCTCCGAAGCGTCTCCTGGTAAAGCCGTGTCAATCGAAAGGCTACTCCACATACGTTTGGCCGAGCCGCGGTTTCGTTCTGATGTTTGTAGTAGGATGCCGTGCTGGGGTGAAACGAAAACCCTTTCAAACCCGATGACGTGTCTTGCCATCGAAGGGGCGTCGACGGTCGGCAGCGGGACTTGCCGCGGCCTAGCATCTGCCTGGCTCCAGCTTTCCAAACGAATCTTTCGATCTTCGTCCAGTCCGCCCGCGATCACGGATACGCCCGTTGGAGAGGTGGCAAACGATGCAAAGCTGGCGGTTGCGAATCGAGCCAGTTGCTGTTGGTCCGTTAAAGACAACAACAGAACGCCGCCACCGGAAGTGCTCTCAGCCGCCAAGATTTGGATCTGTCCATTGTTTGCGATCGCGTCCAGTAAATTGTCTTGGACTTGGGCATCGGAAATTTTGGTCAGCGAGTGAGACGCGATTTGCTGTTGGTTGTCGAGGTCAAACTGAACGATGCGGTTTCGCCACGACACCAATACTTGTTGAGTGTTGCGTACGAAAACGATCGAGTTGGCGATCGATCGCGCGGCCAAAGTATTATTGCTGGTCAAGCGAACCAATCGGCCCGAATCAACGGGCCATCCAAAGACCCCCACCTTGGCCCCGACCACCCATTTGCCGTCGCGCGAGATTGAAAGTTTCGGCAACTGCTTGTTGCTGCCGGTCCCAAACAAGTTTTGTTGTCCGTAATTGACTTCGCGAATCAGTTGATCTTGTTGTAAGTTCCAGAGCAAAAATTTGGGTTCGTCGGAATCGGTTTGGATCAACGCCACTTGTCCATCGTCGGAAACTTGGAAATCTACGATTCGTTCGCGGCGATTTAGGTAGCGAGCAAGTTTGGTTAACACGCGATCGAGGGCTCCGCTGGCTCGGTCGTACCGGTACAAATAATCTTCTGCCGACTGGGCAAACACGTATTCGTCGCTGGCGACTTGGTACTGCCAGGCGCTGATGCTCCACTGAACTTGGTTGTCGTTGCGGACGACCGAAGCCATGCCATAGTTGTTACCGAAGGCTTGGATGGTGTCATCGGTTCCGATCGAAGAAAACACCGCCGTAACCGATGCGGGGCGGTCTTCAGGGGACCAGCCGGCCGATTGCTGTTGGAATTCTGGTTGATATTTTGACAAGTCAGTCGAAAGCAGTTCCGGTTGGTCACCGATCGCGGCCGTGATCACTTTGCAATCTTCAAGACGCTCTCCCGGTTTGACGAAACAAAATTGTGCCGGCCGTGACTGACCTTTGAGCTCCATCGAGTGTTTATCGCGCCAGTCCCAAATCGTAGCTTGGCGATTGCTTTCGGTTGCGATCACAAAGTTGCCTTGCTGCCGAAGTTGAATCGCTTTGGAAGTCAAAGGCGAGACGATGGCCACCGAACCCGAGCTTTGTCTTCCATATCGCCAGCGTGCCAGCGAGTAACTGCCGGTGTTGGTGTTTTGAATGCCGATGATGATATCGTTGTTGGTGCCGTCGACGAACGTGGCCGCCGAAATTCCTTGAATGGGTGAAGTGGCGACCCAGCGGTAGCTCGTTTCGTTTCGTTCAAAGACATAGGCCGGTTGGTCTTGTGGCAGTCCGGATCGATTGGTTAACAAAATCCGCTGGCCGTCTTTGGAGAATGAGGCCGAGTCAAATTTTGGTCGATCGCCGTTGGGCAGCACCAAATTTACGTCGACCTGCTGGCCATCTATCCAAACCATCACGGGCTCCTCCAAGCCTTGTCCGGCGCTTTGTCGCAGGGCGGATGGTTTGCCAACGGCCATGATGGCCGAGCCTGTTTCGTTGATTTCGATTTGGTCGATGGAAACGCTTTGGGCATCCAGCACGCGGATCGGTTCGGTTTGTTCGGGGCGCGTTGCATCAAAGATAGCGATCTGCCCAGGTGACAGTTGGCTTTCGCCGGGGCTGGCCGCGTAGATTCGATCGCCGTCGGGCGAGATTGCGACGGCAGACACATCGGCTTGTTGAATTTTCCAGCCCGGTTCATTCAGTGCGTCCAGCTTCCGAATTTCAATTCGGTCGGGGAAGGCAAGCGCCACTTGGTTGCCATCGGCGGTGACAGAAATCGAATTGACCGGGTCGTCGGGGTAGAGCGATTTAATTTCGCGGTGGGCCAGCAAATTCAAACGGGCGACTTCCCATTCTTGTTGGTTCTCGAGCTTGTTTAAGTTCTTTCGAGCATTGAAATAATCTCCGGATTGCAAGTCAACCGAAATTTGGGTCAAGCCGCTTTTGTACCGCAGCAGTTTTGACGACTCGTTAAGATCGACGACCTGTCCTTTGAGGTTTTGTTTTTCAACAACCAGTGTTTCTTTTTGGTCGTTGAGTGCTTTTTTCTGTTGGTCAAGCGTGCTGATTTCGGCTTGTAAAATTTCTTGCTGTTGTTGTTGTTCTCGCTTAAGGCGGCCTTCTTCGGCTTCGAACTTTTTCTGTTGTTCGGCGGATTGTTGTTTGAATTGCTTAATTTGGGCTTCCCGCTTGGCGGAAAAGTTAGCGATTTTCGCTTGCATTTTGACTTGTTGTTGTCGCATCGGTTCGATCGACTTTTCGATCTTAATCTTGTCAGCGACGATGGATGCCTTTTCAGATTCGAGCTGGACCTTTTCGTCTTTGGCTTGTTCTTTTTCGATCACCGCGATGTCACGTGCTTTTGCGGATTCGAGGTTCTTTTTGATCATGTAGCCATTGATCAAAATCCCGAGCAAAATCGAACCCGCCAGCCCGATGGCGAGGCCGGCGACCAGTCGTTTGCGGCGGTCACGAATCCGTTTGCCCTCGGCGAGTTTTTCGCGCAAAGCGATTTCGGAATCGCCGTCGGTGTCTTCGAGTACGTTCAGGCCTAGGTCAAAGTTTTGGTCGGCCAGTGCCTGTTCGGCGCAACGTAGCTTTGCGTCTTTCAGGCCTTTGCGAGCCAATTTGTTGCCGCGCCATTTTTCGATCGCCTCCTCGTAACTAAATCGAGATCGTTGAAACGCGTCGTAATCGGCCTCGGCGACGGCGGTCTCCAACAGTTGGTCGGCTCGCCGGCGAAGCTGAATACTGAGCGATCTATTTTCGTACTGATCGATCGCGATCAGCAAGTCCGCGGTGGTTTCGATGTGATTCCCATCGGTCGCACGGAGGGCTCGCAAGGCAACATTCAAAAGGTCTTTGTCAACGGTGTCGTCATAGTCGACGATGCGGTTCTTGGCGGCCTTGGAGATCACGTCGTAAGGCGGTTCACCGGGGGTCTTGCAGTGCGGCGAGGTGCCGGTGATGGTTTCGAATAAAAGCCCTCCCAACAGATAAACGTCCGAGCGGACACCGACTTCGACTTGCGCTAGCGATTCTTTTTTGTGGTTCAGGTAGATGTCGATCCAGTACTGAGCCATCTCCGGCGAGATGTAAGCAGGTGTGCCGCCGGGACGCATGGTTTCAGGCACCGACAAATCAACTGCTTGCCCCCAGTCAACGACCAGTACTTCGCCGAATTCGCCAAGCATGATGTTTTCGGGTTTGAGATCGCAGTGCAAAATGTTTTGCGAGTGTGCAAAGGCGATCGCGTTGACGATGTTTTTGAAGATCTCTAGGTTTTCTTTGAGCGATTTTTCTTCGATCACTCCATGCCAAGATTGACCACGAATCTCTTTCATCACGTAAAACGGATTGACTTTCCCATTCGGGCTAACGGTCAAACCAATGTCATGAATCGGAACGATGTTTGGGTGTTCCAAGCGTCCAGTAAACTGAGCTTCGCGGAGAAACTCGTTTTTGATTCGCTGTTGATGTTCTTTGTTGTCGGATGAGTTTTGAAGCAGCTTAACCGCAACCGAACGTTCCAGCGGAACTTGCTTGGCCTGAAACACGACGCCATAGGCACCCGATCCGATGCGTTTTATAAGCTGGTAATCGGAGTTGTCGGCGGCTTCTTCTTTCCGCACCACCGTCCGCGGAGGGATCAATGACTGCAGGCCTTTTGAGTACGCTTCGGCGGCGTCCAATGCGGCTTGCGGGTTAACGATCGTTGGCGAACGACGTCCGGTGATCGTTTTTTCATAAGCGTCGTTTGGGGTGGGCGGGTTTGCGGTCGAGTGGAGAGGAAGCGTCGGATTGAACGTCTTGTCGGACAACGGACGGTTCATGGTTTGCATCGGACCGGTTATCAGCGTTGCGTCGTTGGGATCGGTAGTCGTGCCGTCGTCTTGGTCATTGCTGAAAGAAGTCGGGTCGAGAGTTGGGTCGAGAGTCGGAGCGCTCGCTCGTTCGTGTGTGTTGTTTGATGGGTCCAGTTTGATCGTCTGATCTAAACTAGTAGGCGGGGGAGAATCTAGCAAAGGTTCTTCGTTGAGATCGAAGTTCGATGGGTCGTCCGGGTCCTGTCGAATAATTTTGGCGGTGTCGTTTGCACGAAGCGTTGGGCTGTCCGAAGTGACCAGCGTGAACCCGCACGACGGACATATCGCCGGCGCGTTTTTGGCGAGTTGGTGGTTGCATTGTGGACAGGAATTCATCATCAAAAACGTTTGCGTTGATCAGGTTATTTTTTAGAAACGAGTCTCGATTGCTATTATAGGCATCGTTTGAGTTTGCGTTTGAGACGAGACAAATGGTCGTAGCTTACGCTGAAATTAGCTTGGTCGACTGTTGAGTCGACGGTTGAGTCGACGGTTGGGCCAACGGTGTCCGTGACGGGATCGGTCGTGGTTGCGGTACCGGTTTGTCGTCGTAGCAAACCAATCAAAAGCTCGTCGCCTGCGTCGGGTTCTTGCTCGTCGCCTGCGTCGGGTTCTTGCTCGTCGCCCGCGTCTTCGGTTGTCGCTTCGTCGTCGATAGTCTCGAAGTCCGACGTCACGTCATCGATCTCGCCGGTCTTGTAATAATAAAAGAACAGTTCGTCGCCGCGATAGTCGTACGTTTTGAAGACGCGGTACCAGTAGCCAGGTTCTGCGTCGGGTGATCGTTCGATTTGGTTGATGATGCGATCGGGTTCGTTTTCGCCAACGTTTTGGAAGGTTTGCTCGGCAGCATCTTCAACGGCCGGGTACAGTTTAGAGGGTTGTTTGAGCGAGACTTCATCGCCGATCATCTCCATTTCATTGACCGGGATTTCGACTTGGACCCAGCGGAGTTCGCCGTCCTCGAACGGTGCAACTTGTCTCGCGAAAATGCTGCTTGTTTGATCGAGTGGTGGTGGCGAATCAAAAGGCAGATCGAATGACATTCTGACTTCGATCGAATTGACCATGTTGATCGCGGGTAGCTGCAATGCTTCGCCTTTGGGGGCATCGAAGACCGCCTGGAGCAACTGTTGGAAGTTTTCGTTTTGCGTATTGGTGACGCGGTCGATCGACCCGCTGAACAAATTGATGTCTTGATCGTTGCGGATCGTAATGTCAGAAAAAACATTCGGTTCGTCGAAGTGAGCGATAACCGCCTCGGCCGTGAAGTCTTCAATTTTGGAGATCGTTTCGCGTCCGCCTTCGTTGCCGCCAAGCAGCCCGCGGGTGACCGTGTTTTGTTGATACAGGGCGTCTTCGAAGGCTTCAGAAGCAACCGTAAGCGAAGGCGCGAACAAGTTAATGTTTTCGATTGGGTTTCCAAACTGATTCAACGAATCCCAAACCACACCAATTCGATAGCCCGCCTCGCCAGCGTTGCCGTACTCGATCACAATGTCCTGACTGACCGAGCCGTCGGTGTTCAAAGTCAAAATCTGCGTCGTCCCCTCAAACAAGAATCCATCGGTGTCCAAGAAGTTTGCGAAAACTTGATTCGCGTTTACGACACCGAAGTTGGTCGGCCCGGTCACCGAAGCTTGACCACCATCAAAAAACACTCCCGAGTTGTTGCCATCACCCACCGCAGACCACAGCGTGATTTGCGGATCCGCCAGGGGAGAGAATGCCGTGATGTCCTGCTGTAAAGAGATCGTCTGATCGGCAAACACGCTGATGCTACCATCGGTCGAATTGAATCCTGTTAAGGAATCGCTACCGGTGATCGAAGTGACATCCGTGACGTTGACGTCACCACGATGGAACAAAGAAATTGCTTGTGGTCGCGTGGCGTCGACTTCGCTGTTTTCGACGTCCGCCAACGAGTTCAACGTGTCGATCAAATTCGAATCGCTGAGTGCCTGCGAGCCGCCGGCGGTGATGGCGATGGCATCGTTGGCAGCCGCGACGCTAGTTAAGTGCACGTGCTCAGTGGCCTCAATGCCGATTTGCGGCGCGAACAAATCGCCTTGGGATTGCTCGACCGATCCGTCGGCAATCACGTACAAGCTTTGTTCAAGTCGAGTTCCAGTCTGAATCGGATTAGCATTTGCGCCTGCGGGTTGGACGCCGTTGATGGCCAAGTCTGCATCGACTTCCAGGTGAGCGTTTTCGGCAATCAAACTCGCTTCGCCCAGAACGATAGAATCGCCCGATTGATTGCCGATCACGATGTCGTTGGCGGCGTTCAGTTGAGCATTGTCCGAAACCAGCGAAGCTCCGGCCGTGTTGTTGATGTTTTGGCCAGAAGAAATAAGCAGATCGTCGACGTCCGAGACTCCGGCGAGTGTCGTTGTGTCGTCTTCGACCAAAATCGCTTGCGAGGCGTTAATCGCGACGCTGCCAAGTTGAACGTTTGTCGCAGCGGCACTTCCGGCGGGGGATCCGTCGATTCCAATCTCGACTTGGTCGGCGGTGAAGGTTGCTCGGTCCGCAACGGTGATGGTTTGATTGGGAGAGGTGGCCAGCAGGATGTTGCCGTTGGTTGACGAAATTGACGCCGAAGCACCGACCGCGATGGCGCTATTGGCTTGCTGAGTGATATCGTTTGCGGCTTGAACTTGAATGTTGGTGCCGGCGGACACGTCCGCTAAAGTTACCGCTCCGTTGTCGGCGATGAAGTTTACGTCCGCTCCAGCATCGATGTTGCTGCCGGCCTGCTGAGTGATATCGTTTGCGGCTTGAACTTGAATGTTGGTGCCGGCGGACACGTCCGCCAAAGTTACCGCCCCGTTGTCGGCGATGAAGTTTACGTCCGCTCCAGCATCGATGTTGCTACCGGCTTGCTGAGTGATATCGTTTGCGGCTTGAACTTGAATGTCTTGGCCGGTTGAGATGTCGGCTAGATTGGCCGAGCCTTTTTCGGCGAACAGATCTACCGTTTCACCAGCGACAATCTCGGTTCCCGATTGTTGAGTGATATTGTTGAACGCTTGTACTTGAACGTCCGCACCAGCGGTGACATCGGCTAAGTTCACTGAGCCATTGGTAGACGAAAGATCGATTGATTGCTGCGATGTTAACAAGGCGTTGCTGTCCATCGAAATGTTTTCTGAGGCAGACAAATCGACGTTGGCATCTGGATTTGAAATCAGGTTGCCATTTTGGCCCTGCAGATTCAAATCGCCCATTACCGAAACCTCCAACGTCGCCGGCGCGGTGAACCCGTCAGTGGGATCGCTGTCGACAACCGTCACATTGTTTAACGTTACATCGCCCGTTGCTGTCAAACTTAAATCGCGATTGTCGTTGGCGATATTGCTCAGCTGAAGCGTATCAAAAGTGAGGTCCGCCGAAGATTGATTGAATCCAATCATCGATCCCGTGGCAGACAAGCCGTCAATCGTTAGCTGGGCTTCGGACGCTCCACTCTGAAAAATCGCGGTTGCGATTTCTAATTGGTTGTCGATGCCTCCGTTGACACTTTCCAATTCGATCAGCGGATTAAACGTGATGCCAGTGAAGCTCCCCGAGGCGACTTGAAAAACATAGCTGTCTTGAGAAACGCCATTTACGATGGCGTTTTGCTGAGCAAAATCGAGATCTTGGCCAGCGTCGAAGTCGCTCAGCACCAACTCCGATGTGCCCACCGTTGCGAACGTCGCGCTCAGTAAAGTCCGTTGCTCCAGCCGCACATAGCCAGGTAGGAAGTCCGGTAGTGGTTGCTTGTCAGTCTTGGTTTTCCGGAACAGCATGATGCCAGCACTGAGAAATTTTTTGGGGGTGGGGCGACGAGATTTCATCCCGTCGTGTAAAAAATTGGATATGTCGAAGTCTTGATCCATCGCTGACCGATAACCATGTCATCGCGACGGATATCAGTTGTATCGGTTTTGAGTCACCGGCAGGCCTTGCCGGCTGGGCAGGCTTGGCGGCCTGTTGGTTGCTGAAACGCCGGACGTTTTGTTAGTTTGTTTTCGAATTCACCATGACTAAACCACATCCAACAAGCAAATCATGCGGCATTAATCGCACGGCGTTCTTGGTCCTTGGACTTCTATTGGTCTCAATCGGCACCCAGCACTCGGTCGCTCAAACAAACCTCCTATCTGCCAGCACAGAGCTAGCAACCTCCGACCAGCCAGGGGCATTGCGGCTTCCGGGGGCCATCATCAAAACACCTCCTCCGATCAAAGTGCCGGGGCTGCAAGCTGGCTTGTTGACGAACGTTGCGATTAAAGAAGGCGGCCGAGTCGCCCAAGGCCAGTTCCTTGCCCAGATCGATCCAACCGAGTCGCAGTTGAGTTTGGAACAAAGTAAGATCGACCATCAACTAGCGGAAATGGATGCCAACAACACGACCGATCGAGATTATTTCGAAAAGTCGTTGGTCGTCGCCACCGCGGAAGTCAATCGTTCGATCGCCGCCAACAATCGCGTCAACAACTCCGTTCCAATCGCAAAGCTCGAAAAGCAACGGCTCGAACAAGAACGCGCCACGTTGCAGGTGCAGCAAGCCAACCGACAGCTCGAAATCGCAAAGTTTCGCACCCGTCTGACGCAGAGCGAAATCAAAACTGCCGAAGTGGATCTCGCCAAAACAAAAATCGTCGCACCGGTGAATGGGGTGATCGTGAACGTTGCCAAACAGTCCGGTGAATGGCTGCAGCAGAGCGAGACGGTTTGCGAGATCGTATCGACGGACCGTTTGCGAGTCGAAGGGTTTGCCACGATTGAACAAGCCGCTCAAATCAAAACAGGAATGTCCGCGACGATCGAATTCAATCAACCGTGGATGAAATTAAAAAGCGTTCCCGGCACCGTCACGTTCGTCGCTCCTTCGGCGAACCCATTGAACTTGTTGGTTTCGATTTGGGTTGAGATCGAAAACCCCGATCAAGCAATCATCGCCGGCGTGAATGGTGATTTGGTCATTCAAACGGATGCTTCAGCAACAGCCAATGGCGGTGGTCAATGAGTCCGGCGTTTCCTGTGCTCCGAGCGGATCTGCAGATCGATCGCCGCGCCGATGGCAATTCATTGGTGACCGATCCCGTGTCGGGGCAATACTTTTTGTTCAGCGAAGTCGAGCTGAGTTTGGCAAAGTGGCTGGGGAAAGCTGAGTCGGTTGAGCAATGGTGTGACGGTTGGAATCAAGAAAACCGCACGCAGCAACTCACGGCCGCGGCCGCGGAGAGTTTTCTTGCGCGGTTGATGAGCGATCAATTGGTGGCTGTCCCCAGTAACACCGAAGGCGATCGCTTGCACCAGTTGCAGCAACGTCGAGATGGTCAGAGCTGGTCGTCCCGTTTGAGAAATCCGTTGGCGATCCGAATGCCCGGCATGGATCCAAGCCAAATCCTAAAACACCTCGCCCCGGTGCTGGGCTGGGTGTTTCATCCGGTGACGATGGTTGCGAGCTTGCTAACTTTGTTTTGTTTGGCGGCTTGGTTGGTGCTGGGTGGCGTTCAGCAAACCCCGGACTTGCCTTCAATTCAGTGGTTGTTGTCACCGACGGGAATCGCTGCAATGTTGCTGGTGTTCGTCGGAGTAAAAATTGTCCACGAACTTGGTCACGCGATTGCCGCGATGGTTTACGGCGCGGATTGTAAG
Source organism: Mariniblastus sp. (assembly GCA_023300235.1). Lineage (GTDB taxonomy): Bacteria > Planctomycetota > Planctomycetia > Pirellulales > Pirellulaceae > Mariniblastus. The sequence continues at coordinate 9,403 of JALZWN010000164.1, read as the reverse complement.
CAGATCGGCGTGATGTTTTTGTTCTTCATGCCGACGTTGTATTGCGACGTGACGGCCGCTTGGCGATTGGAGAGCAGGGTTCAGCGGATTGTGATTTCGGCGGCGGGCGTTTACGTGGAACTGATGATTGCGTTGCTGGCCGCGATCGGCTGGGCGCTTAGCGGTCCCGGAATCGCCAACGCGGTTTTGTTTCAAGTGATGGCCTTGTGCGGAATCAGCACGGTCTTGATCAACGGTAATCCGCTGATGCGATACGATGGGTATTACGTGCTGTCGGATCTGCTGAACCGACCCAATTTGAGTCTGTCAGCAAAGCATGAATTGCGCCGATTTCAAACCAACTGTTTGTCTAGCAGTTGGTTGTCGTTTGACTGGACCTTGATCCTTTATGGAACGTTGGCGACGGTCTATCGTTGGGTGGTATTGGCCGCGATCATGGTGGCGATGATCTGTTTTACAAACGAAAACTCGGTCGTGGTCGTGGGGTGGCTGGCCGCGGCGGGATTGTTGTTGTGGGTCATGCGAGGTCTGGTGAAATCGAAGCAAAACAACCGTCGACCGCTCACCGCTGATTCGACCGGCGGCCTAGGGCGAGTGTTTTCAAAAGCAGCCATGGCGGTGGTGGTTGCCGGCATGGTGTGGTTCGTGTGTTGCGTTCCAATGCCACGTTGGGTTTATGTGGATGTTCAAATCCACCCTGTGAAAACGCAAACCCTGTTCGCCACAGCCAGCGGGTTCGTCGACATGAGCAAGCTGAACGCAGGTGTTGTGAAAACGGATCAAGTGATTTTGGATTTGAACAACCCAGAGTTGTCCCACCAAATTTCGATTGCCGAAATCGAAGCCAAACGGGCGATCAACCAAGTCGAACAATTGCAACGGCAGGCGCGGCAGCTTCCAGAATTGAACGAAACGCTCGCCGCCGTCACCGAGCAAGCGAAATCGAAACAGGCTCGCTTGGAGCAATTGCGTGCTCAGTTGCAGAACCTATCGCTAGTTAGTTCGATGGAAGGCCGAGTCGAATCGTTGTTGGTGCAACGGAATCCCGGCAACGTACAAACGGTCCAGCAAGTTCAAATTGGCCAGCCGATTGCACGCGTGATCGACGAATCGCAGAAGCAAGTTCGATTGTTGGTGGACGAGCAAACGGTGGATTGGCTTCAGCCCGGCCAAGTGGTTTGCTGTTGTTTTGACCGTTTGCCAAATAAAATTCAATATGGTTCGTTGGGGGATGTGTTGGTTGGCGAATTTGAAGTTTCGGCGGGTGAAACGGCACAGAAGCGATATTTAGTGTCCGTTGCAACCAATTCCCTGCCAGCCGAACTTGGAGTATTTTCAGGTGGACGAGCTCGTATTAAGATCTCGTCAACAACGCTGTTGTCTCGTTTGAATCAGCAACTCCAACGCACCTTTCAGTACCGCTAAGAATTTATGTCTCAAACTGGCAAGTTACCCGTCGTCAATTGTGAGGGCTGCGGCGCGTGTTGTTTTCACATGGGCTATCCAGCTTACGTGCTGCCACGCGACCCAATGACGGCGGCTGAAATCGAAGCCGATCCGGTGCTAAGTCAACGCGCGGCCAAGGACAAACGATTCAAACAAGATTTGATCGATGGGCATCCTGGCGAGTCTCATTGGCATCGCATGCCGGAGGATCTACGATCGCAATGGCAGACGCATGTCGATCAGTATCAGCAACCCGATTACGATGGCACGGTGGAGAGTCTTGACGGCCCGTGCATTTGGTTGGACATGGAGACTCGGCAATGCATTCATCATGAATCTCGACCCAATATCTGTCGCGATTTCAAAGCCGATAGTCCCGGCTGCCACGATTGGCGCAAGCATTATGCCGATCGGATCTAGATGATTTGGTGACGGCTGCGTAGGCCAGGGAGTTGAGCGCAGCGAACCGCATGGTAACGCCACAGCGTCGGGGTTCGATGGTTCCTTGCTTACGGGCCTGTTGATTTAGTCAACAAATCCGTCTGCTAGAATGAATTCCAGACTGCCTGCGCGCATGACAGGCTGGAAGCCCATCACCACATTGTTTAGGCTGCGCCAAAAACTATTAAATCAACAAGCCTTTATGCGTCGGGGTTCGATGGTTTCTTGCTCACGCGTTGGGGTTCGATGGTTCCTTGCTTACGCGTCGCGCTTATTGCGACATCGTTGGTATTCTAATAGCCCAACACCGGTTGCAGCCAACGCTCGCACTCTTGCATCGAGATCCCTTTGAGCTTCGCGTAGTGTTCGGCTTGGTCTTTGGTAATCTTGTTGATCGCAAAGTAACGAGCTTCCGGATGAGCAAAGTACAAACCGCTCACCGCCGCACCTGGCCACATCGCGAACGACTCGGTTAACGAGATGCCCGTTTGAGCTTCCGCGTTCAATAGCTCCCACAAAGTCGCCTTTTCGGTGTGGTCCGGGCAAGCAGGGTAGCCCGCGGCCGGGCGAATGCCGCGGTACTTCTCTTTGATCAACTGCTCGCAGTCCAAGCTTTCATCGACACCGAAGCCCCAGTCCTGTCGGGCTCGCTGGTGGAGCATCTCTGCAAACGCTTCTGCCAATCGGTCGGCAAGTGCCGAAACCATGATCGCGTTGTAATCGTCCAAGTCGTCGCGGTACTGCTTGGCCAGCTCATCACAGCCATGTCCCGTCGTCACCGCAAACGCACCCATGAAATCGGCTCGGCCAGAATCGATCGGAGCGATGTAATCCGCCAGCGATCGGAAATGTTCGATGCCTTTGCGCTGCCATTGCTGACGCAGCATGTGGAACCGAGTCAGCTCGGTCTTGCGAGTGTCATCGGTCCACAGGACAACCGAATCGCCGTCGCTGTTGGCTGGATAGAAACCGTAAATTCCTCGAGCGGTCAGTTTTTTGCCGTCGAAGATCGTCTTTAGCATACCTCGCGCGTCGGCGAATAGTTTAGTCGCTTCTTCGCCAACGACCTCGTCTTTGAGGATCTTCGGGTATTTGCCGTGCAATTCCCAAGACGCAAAGAACGGAGACCAGTCAATAAACTCGGACAGTTCTTCCAGCGTGACTTCAACATCGATCGGTGGCAACTTGCCGCAACCGTTACCGTTGTCCGACGTGCCGACCACTTTGGTGCCAGTGAATGCAGGCGTAGGAACATCGATGTTGGCCCAGTCAGTCTGGAAACGCTTTTCAAACGCTTCGGTATAAGGCACCAACGTCATTTGACGCTCTTGGTAACCAGCGACTAGTTTGGCTTGCAGCTGATCGTTGCCAGCAATGAAGCCTGGCTTGTGGTCTGGATTGATCAGCTTGTCGACCACGCCAACGCTACGTGAAGCGTCCAAAACATGCACCACGCCGTGTTCGTATTGCGGGGCAATCTTCACCGCGGTGTGTTTGTCGCTGGTCGTCGCTCCACCGATTAGTAGAGGGATCTTCATTCCGGTACGTTGCATTTCTTTTGCGACGTAGATCATTTCATCCAACGACGGCGTGATCAAACCCGACAAGCCGATCATGTCGACGTTGTGCTTGACGGCTGCTTCGAGAATTTTCTCGCAAGAGATCATCACGCCCAAGTCAATGATTTCGTAGTTGTTACAACCCAATACCACGCCGACGATGTTCTTGCCGATGTCGTGCACGTCACCTTTGACGGTCGCCAACAAAATTTTGCCGCGGCTGCTATCGATTGCCACGCCGGCAGCCAGTTTTTCTTCTTCCATGAACGGCAGCAAGTAAGCAACGGCTTTTTTCATCACACGAGCCGACTTGACCACCTGTGGCAAAAACATTTTTCCACTGCCAAACAGATCGCCAACGATCGCCATGCCGTCCATCATCGGCCCTTCGATGATCGACAGGCACTTGTCGTATTTTTGTCGGGCGACTTCGGTGTCTTCCACGACGTACTTGTCGATCCCTTTGATCAAAGCGTGGGACAAGCGTTCTTCGACGGCGCCTTTGCGCCATTCGAGATCTTCCGTGCGGCCTTTTTTCTTGACGTCTTTTACGGTTTCTGCAAAATCCAACAACCGGTCGGTGGCATCTGGTCGGCGGTTGAGCAGCACGTCTTCGACACGTTCGAGCAAGTCCTTGGGGATTTCCTCGTAGATTTCAAGCTGCCCGGCATTGACGATGCCCATGTCCAAGCCAGCTTTGATTGCGTGGTACAAAAAGGCGGCATTGATCGCTTCACGAACAACGTTGTTCCCGCGGAAACTAAAGCTGACGTTAGAAACACCGCCGGAGATTTTTGCTCCTGGGCAAACTCGTTTAATTTCTTTGGTCGCTTCAAAGAAGTTGACCGCGTAGTTGTCGTGTTCTTCCATGCCGGTGGCGATGGTCAAGATGTTCGGGTCAAAGATGATGTCTTCAGGGGGGAAACCGGCTTTTTCAACCAGCAAATCGTAAGCCCGTTTGCAGATCCGAACCTTCTCGTCCGCTTCAACGGCTTGTCCGTCTTCGTCAAACGCCATCACCACCGCAGCGGCACCGTAGCGGCGGACGAGCTTGGCTTTGGCGAGGAAATCTTCTTCGCCTTCCTTCAAGCTGATCGAATTCACGATCGCTTTACCTTGGGTGGCTTTGAGTCCGGCTTCGATCACCGACCACTTCGAGCTATCGATCATGATTGGCACGTCACTGATGCCGGTCTCGCCTGCGATCAATCGCAAGTAAGTCGTCATCGCTTCTTCGCCGTCCAGCAACGCGTCGTCCATGTTAATGTCGATCACCGACGCACCACCGCTGACTTGGTCACGGGCGACTTCGATGGCATCCTCGAACAAACCTTCACGGATCAATCGAGCAAACTTACGCGAGCCGGTAACGTTGGTACGTTCGCCTACCATCATGAAGTTCGCGTCTTCACGCAAAGTAAGCGGGTATGAACCAGATAGACGAGTCAACGGTTCGATTTCGCTTCGGCGGTGAGGAGCGATGCCCTTGAGGGCTTCGGAGAGGGCTTTGATGTGCGCTGGAGTTGTACCGCAGCAACCGCCAACGATATTCAGCCAGCCATTTTCAGCCCACTCTTTGATCATGCCGGCCATCTTTTCTGGTTCCAGATCAAACAAACCCATCTCGTTAGGCATGCCCGCGTTTGGGTGGCAGCTGATGTAAGGAGACGAGATTTTTGAAAGCTCTTCAATGTGTGGCCGCATCACGTCTGGACCGAGTGCACAGTTCATCCCGACGCTGATCATCGGGAAGTGCGAGATGCTATTCCAGAACGCTTCTACGACTTGGCCGGAAACGAATGTCGAACCGCCTTCGCCGAAGGTGCCCGAAACCATCACAGGAACGACGTTGCCAGATTCTTCAAAGTAACGAGCGATCGCAAACAAACAGGCTTTTAAGTTCAGCGTGTCGATCACGGTTTCAGGGAACAGAATATCAACGCCCGCTTCGACCAACGACTTGGCTTGCACGTAATAGGACGCTTCCATCTCGTCAAACGTGATGCTGCGGTAAGCCGCATCTTCGACCTTAGTGCTGATCGCGGTTTGTTGCGAAGTCGGACCGATCGATCCGGCGACGAAACGAGGTTTGTCTGGCGTCAACGCGGTGAATTCGTCAGCGGCCTTTTTCGCATTGGCGACTGCCGCGTGGCAAATCTCAATGACGATGTCTTCGGGAAAAGCGAAATCCGCCAAACCAACCGGGCTCGCGTTGAAGCTGTTGGTTTCGATAATGTCCGCACCGGCTTCCAGGTACTGGCGGTGCAGCCCCACGATCGCTTCCGGGTTGGTCAGCCCAAAGACGTCCGTGCAGTTCTTTAGATCATGAGGCCATTCTTTGAACCGCTCGCCACGAACTTGTTCCTCTGTAAGGCCCAGTCCATAGATCATTGACCCCATCGCTCCGTCGAGAATTAGGATCTCTTTCTCAAGGCGGTCAAAGAAAAGCTGGGAGTTGGGTTTTGTTTCGGCAACTGACACAAGCAAGCTGGGTGGCTAAAGGAGGTTTTGATAGCGGTTTTGATAGCGGTTTTGAATCGCGTATTTTGGACCTAATTCTAACAATACAGTCGATGCAGGTAAAACAGGTAAACCTGCCCCGAGCACGAATGATTGCATTTTGCAATTAAAGCTTGGCTAATCTACCGACAGCTCAAGACTATCACAATCCGAACCGAAGAGATGAATACGGGACTTTTCCCAAAAGCAAAGGTGTAGGATGAATCAGTCGACAACAACTCAATCAAAAAAACGTTTTCGCCCCGTAAAGGTAGCCGCTGTAGGCCTGCCTGGCGGTCCGTTACCAGCCTCGTCTATCGCTCAAGACCCAACCGCTCGGCCGGCAATCATCCGGACCGTCGCTGATGTGGGCACCGGCGATCAAAGTGTAACCGTCCGTTTGTTGCGACAAGACGAAATGTCACAACCCAAACCGCGCATGTTGCCAGCACAGCGACTTGAACGATACGTGGAAGACCTTCGGTCAGCAGAACGTGCGCAAGCTGATCCTGTAAACGAGCCTCCAAGTGCGAGCCGAAGCTTGCTGGACGGCTATGAAGATTCGCCGATTGTCACTTGGCGTACGCCGCAAGCCCGCCGCGCGATTGACTTATCCGAAGCGGCGTTGACTCAATCCGAGGCAAACCACCATCTGCATTCGGCTCACTCGGCCTCCGATCCGTACTTGCAGGGCTGGTCTGGAAAACCAGCAGCCGACAAAGCTAAAGCCGATGCACAGCTAAAACAAGCCACCGCGTTAGACGAACAGCTTCGGCAGCTTGAGTTGCGAATCGAAAAGCTACGAGCCAAAGAAGAGCAAGCAAAATTCGCGGTACAAACCGACCGCGAAAAAGCCATCCTTGCCAACCCCAACACCGGCGAGTTGGTGACCGCGATTTCAGCTGCGATCGTTTCCGCGTTACAAGAAAAACCTGAATCCGAGGTCCTGCCAAAAGCCAAAAACTTGTTCGAGCAAAGCCTCCAGCAGCACGCCGTTACGATCGACCAGCACGCCATCGTCGCAGCAAAATCCGCCGATCCAAGTCAGTTGGCCAGCGAAGCGATGTTTTCGTCCATCGCCGCTCAGCGTCAGCAAGCGATGCAGCCGGTAAAAATCGCTGCTTCTAATTCGTCCGCCGGCACGTTGGCGAAATTACGCACGCGAATCGGCGACTATCAACGGATGATGACCCAAGCGTCGACCGACGAAGCTGCTACGTTGGTCAGCCTCACACAAAACGGACCCAACGCCGTTGGCGTCGCAGACGTTAAGCATTCGTTGACCGAATTGGATCAGCAAGTTGCGCCTGCCGAAGAAACCACAGCCGAAGAAAATCAAGCGCCTTTGGTTCAATTTACTGCCCCTGAAGATGCCGCTGTGCCGGTCAAAATAGCTTCATGGGACGTGAAAGATTTCCGCTGGTCAGCATCGACCAATCGAATGCTAGACAATGGTGGCAAAGCGATCGCGAATCTCTTGGAGGTTACCCTGGATCGCACCGCAGCCAAGACCAAGCGTATCGTGGTCGCCGGGGCAGGGCGCGGACAAGGCACGACGACGATTGCAGTTTCGTTGGCTCGAGCGGCAAATGCTGCCGGCTATCGAACGTTGCTGATCGACGCGGACGTTGCCAGTCCGGCGTTGAGCCAAGTTGCTGGTCTGTCGGCTAAGACGTCATGGCTGAACGGCATCGGTACCGAACTTCCGATCGGCGAAATGGTGATCCGTTCCAAGAAGAGCAACCTGTGTTTGATGCCGCTGACTTCAGACGTCCAACGTGTGACTTGGCCTCGGTTTATCTTTGATAACCTTGGCGCGTTGCTGGCCAAGTCAGAAGAGTACTTTGATTTGGTCTTGGTTGATGCCGGGCCCGCCAGTCAGTTGTTGGATGAACTGAGCAACCCCGAGCAGTTGTTGGACACGATGGTGTTGGTCGATTCAACGGCCAAGCTAAAAGAAGTCGAAGTCTACCAAAATCGCTTGAAAACTTTTGGGGTCAACAATCTTGTGTTGGCTGAAAATCGAAAAGGTTAATCGAAGAGGTTAACTAAGGGGCCAAGGTTCAGTGTTCGGGGCTCGAGCATTGGCTGAGTTTATCGACGAGCCGGAAGGCGGAGGCGGCAGCGCCAATCGCAACTACGCCGACCTCTATCACTTCAGCCAGTTTTAGCGTGGTTTGTTTTGCGTAACGCTACGGCTTGCCCAAAATTCCAATATCTGAGTTTCGTGTTATCAGATCATTTGTTGTCTCAGCTGGCAGCTAGAGCATCGCTTAGTTTAACGACCAGCGGGAAGCCGGCGGCAGCGTTCAGCTTAACACCACCACTCACAATAGTTCGACAACACGGAATGCTAATATTCGGACGTGGAGCGGAACTTGGGGGAAAGCCAGTAGTGCGGAGAACCAACGGTGCAAAACTGGCTGAAATAATAGAGAGCGGTGTCGTGTGGCTTGGCGCTGCCGCCTCCGCCTTTCGCCTCCGCCTTCCGGCTGGTCGTTAAACTGGGTATGCCCTCAAAGGCTAGTGGTCTGTCAATGTTGAACTTTAGGGTAGCTGGATTCGCCAGAATTCAGTTTGATTCGGAGGAAACCGAACTCTGGCGAGTCCGGCTACATGTTTCGATCCTAATCTTTATCTTTGACAGACTACTAGTTGTCGAACGCAAGCGATGCCTCCGCTGACCGCGCATAAAAAAACGCAGGCTTGAAAGCCTGCGTTTCGTGTTTTAGCTAATCGCTGCGTCGAACGATTACTGATCAAGGTTGGCAGTGATGCCGTCATTGATTCCAGCGGCTGCTTGCAAAATACCAAGCTCGGTGTCTTCACTGACGAAGTGAGTCGAAGCATCGCCGTTGGCAACATTCGCTCCACCAGAGTGCTCGCTTGACATGCACAACTCGTGATAAGGTTGACCATTGGAGCCATCAAAAGAATTGATTTGGTTGGCCACTGAACGAGCCCAGTTGACTCTGTTTACATCGTGACCACGTGCCCAACGGTATCGCTTGTTGGTGAAAGGGTTTGGGCCCTCAAAGTCACCGCGAGACGTTTCAATGATCGACATGGTGTTTGACAAGCCGTCACGGACGTCCGTTGTATCGCGTCCGGTTTTGGTTTTACCATCAACGTTACTCGCTGTAATATTAGTCGTGAACATTCCAGAAAGCCCAAGATCTCCGGGCCCCCCCGTATAAACGGTGAATGGAGCAGCGTTCGAGCCAAATGTATTTTGGTCTGGGGTGCCTGCAGGCCCGGCACAGCCGGTGTAGTGCGACGTAAACCCGCTACCACCTTGGACGGCGTTGAAATCGCGGCTCGCTGCAGAAGCACATCGGAATACTGGTAATTCAACTTCTGAGACGCCGACAAGGCCTATCCCGTTGGATCGCCAATTATCGTAAAGAGGTTTTTGCTCGAGCATCGGAAGGATACGAACCAAGAAGCTTTCGCCGTTA
>JALZWN010000163.1 GCA_023300235.1 Mariniblastus sp. | reverse complement strand
CCCCCTGCCCAAGGCAGTTCCGACAGCTCACCGGCAAACGCCAATCGGATCTTGGCGTCCCCCAAGGTGATAGCGGTCGAACGAAAACTTCATCTGCTCGGCTTCAAATCCCCGAGTGATCGCAGCTAGCCCGGTCATTTCTCCGTTGCTGAAGCTGATAACCCGCAGGCTTGCCAGTGTCGAGCAACACGCTGGCCATTACCGATGTCACTCGCCATCGACGTGAACCGTCCATTGCACACTCGCGCGTACCTTGTTTTGTCGGATCTTGTTTTCGGGCATGTAAACAGCGCGATCAAACAAATCCACATTCACTTTAAACGTGCCGACTTCGTCAAACTGAATTTCACGACTTGTCTGAGCACTCTTGCCGGAAATATAAGACCGGCCAAGATATTTTTTGCAGTACCAGTCTGCAGCAAATAGATTGCCGTCAACATCTTTCGCTTCGTGGACAAACGCCAGCTTCTCGCCCAACTTTACGTGGATATCTAGCTTCTTAGGGGAACCCGCTTCAGCCGTCGGAAGAGCATTCTCCGTAACCACCTGCCACGTCACGCGTTCCTGAGCGTAAAGGCTATCACGACCGTACAGCCCGCGATCAAAAGGAGCAGCAGAAACTGTGTAGGGAGGGACGGCATTGATTGTCCTTGCATTCTCAGATTTAAAACTCCTCCCCGTCTCGTGTTTACGATCGAACCTTTCAGTGCCGACCTTCCCCTTCTTACTCTGATACCAGTCAACGCCCTTCGGGTTCTTGTCCGATACGCTCACGACAAATTCGATGGGCGCTGCAGCCCCTCCCTCAACGATTATGTGCCGCAACTCAGGAGTTACATTTGAGGCCGTAGGTGGCAAATTCACTATCTGTGAATAGGTAAAATAGTGGTGCCCAACCATATTAATCCCCAGCTCTCTCTGTCGCGACACAGCCTTCTTGTAATCAGCATTAAAAATAGACTCTATCTTTTTAAAGCCCTTAACAAAATTATAATCCGACTTCCTCGAGCTGTGATCAAGCAACCATTGGCCCATAAAGACGGCCCCGCCTTTTCGATTGGCCTCTGTATCTTCCACGCTATAGATTGGCATCACTTCGACGTCAGACTTCAGTTGGGCGATCATTTCGAATCGAGTTCGGCCATACCCATAAGCACCCTCTGGACGGCTCACGTAAGTATGAAGTAACAATCGATCAAGCCTGGATACAATCCCAGCCATTTCAGGTTTTTTCACCCAGCCGATGTAGGCTTCGACCATCAGATCATTGCCCGCAGCAATCTTGTTCATTTCGTCGAGATGGCTTGTGTAGCGGGCAAATGACTCAACACGCTCGGGACCACCGGGCTTTTGCCAGAACTCTTCTTCTAAATTTATAACGTCAAACTTCCCCGAAAACTTTTTATTGTGATCCACGACAACCTGTGAATGTGGCCCGGTGGTGGCCCCAACTTGTAGAACGCCATATTCCGACTTCAAGGTATCGATGAGCTCACTAATCTCAGCCCCATACTTTTCGACGTCCATCTTGCGGAGATAGAACAGAACGTAGGTGATTCGATTAACCCGGACGAAATCCAAGAACTCTTGCTCCGCCTTTTCATGCCCAAGGAAAACCGGAACCCCATCGAAGTACATGCCACGTAACTCCTTGGCGGTTTCTGCCTTTGCCTGAAGCGGCACTAACGCTCCTATCATTACGAACAATAGCAACCAACACAGAAGTGTTGACGACTTAAGCTTAAGATTGTTGGTATAAAACATAGTTAGTGATCGCTTATCTACGCTGTGAGAATTGATTGGCACTCTGCCACCTCCCGAGCCTCTAGCCAAAAACATTAATAGCGAGAAGGGAAGAAAAAAAACAATGCGACGCCAGCTTGACACACGGCGGTTGATACCAGAAAAACCGCGACGAAGGCTCGTCATAGGCAAGCACAATCCAATCTGAAGTCGCTCTTACGAGTATACACGTGAGCAACTCCCGCACAAGCACTCCCGCTCTGCAGGGTGAATCAGTTTTTGAATCTGGCTGCTATAGTAGTCCATCCAGTTAGCGAGGAACCCGTGGAAATCATTGCTAACTAGGCGGGCTACCACTACAGAGCCTTCCTAATTTGTAAAATTGATTCGCCCTGCACGGCTGCAACTCACTTTGTTGCGGGTAAATTATACTTCGGCAATAACTTGCCAGCTTCCCCCAAAATCAAGGATCTAGCGATGACACAAATCATTCAACGCCCCGCAGCCTTCCAAGCATGGTCCGGGACGCAAAGCGGGCTCGTGTCGATGCTCGCCCTTGCTCTTTGCTTCAGCGGTTGCCAAGAATCACAAACCGCAACCCCTCCTAAAAAAGACACAGGCATCATCAACAAAGCTACCCAAGACATCGGCGAAGCTGCCCCGGAAGCTCAGCGAGCCGACATGTCAGCCAAAAACATCGCCGGCGCTTACGGATTTGCGGTCTCTGAAGTGGCCAAAAACAGCATCAAACAAGCCGTCGAGATGCATCGAGCGACCAACGGAGAATACCCCAAAGACCATGAAGAATTCATGAGTAAGGTCATCAAGCAAAACGGGATCAAACTGCCGGTGCTTCCCGGCGGTCGTCAGTACCAATACGATGTCAAAAATCACGAACTGATTGTGATTGAGAAAGAACAGACCGAATGAACGATGCAAACTTGCCCCAGCTTGGGGCCACCCTTTTGGCCGACGGACAATCGACCGGCTTTCGTGTTTGGGCTCCATTGGCCAAACGAGTGAATTTGGAAATCGTGTCGTTTGCTGGCGACGATCAAGCCCCAGCGATCGCCGTTCATCCGATGCAACCCGCAAACGACGGAACGTTCTACACCGAAGTCGCCGACGCCCCAGCGGGTACGCTTTATCAATTTTCGGTCGACGGAAATCCAGGCCGGCCCGATCCACGATCACTGTTCCAGCCGCACGGCGTACACGGCCCTTCACAAGTCGTGGACCGCAGCGCCTATCAATGGACCGACCAAAAATGGCAGGGCGTGGCCAAACAGGATCTCGTAATCTACGAATTGCACCTTGGCTCTTTTACCGCCGCAGGAACTTACACGGCAGCGATCTCGCGACTGGACGAACTAGTCGAACTGGGCATCACCGCCATCGAACTATTACCGCTGGCTCAATCGCCTGGCAAATGGAATTGGGGCTACGACGGCGTTAACTACTTTGCCGCTCGTAACACCTTTGGATCAACCGATGATTTGAAAAACTTCGTCGATCAGTGCCACGCCAGAGGTTTGGCGGTGATCAATGACGTGGTCTACAACCACGTCGGCCCCGAAGGAAACTACCTGCCCGTGCTTGGTCCTTACGGTAGCTCCAAACGTGGCACTCCGTGGGGTGACGCGTTGAACTTCGATGGCAAGCACAACGAACAAGTCCGTCAATTCGTGATCGACAACGTGATGTTTTGGATCGACGAGTATCACTTCGACGGCTTGCGATTGGACGCCGTTCATTACATGTTCGACGACAGCAAACCTCATATTTTAGACTCGATTCAAACCGCCTTTCGCCAGCACCAAAAAACGCTCGACCGGAAGACTTACCTGATCGGTGAAGCAAACATCTATGATCCCGATCTAGTCGGCGCCCCTGCGGACCCAACCAAACACTACGATGCGATTTGGTCGGATTGCTTGATGCACTCGATTATCAATATCGGCGATTCGGAATTGCGTTTGACGGATCGGCACTATGAAAAAAATGATCTGGCTGAGGCCTTGGAGCACGCTTACGTGTTCACCGCCCCGGGCGCCAGACGAATGACGCCGGACCTGCGAACCGAACACCACCCGACCGGACTTCGAGATTACATTTCGTCGCTAGTGGTCGCATTACAAACTCACGACAGCGTCGGCAACCATCCGCACGGCAAGCGTCTCCATCACTTGACCGACGTCGCCTTCCAAGTCGCCGCCGCTCCGTTGATTTTGCTGTACCCGGCGATTCCGATGATGTTCATGGGCGAAGAATCTGCACTGAACGCACCGTTTCCGTTCTTTGCTGATTTTGAAGACGCGGGCCTGCGGAAAGCAGTTGATCACGGACGTCGTCACGAATACCCGCACCACGATTGGAAGGGATCGCCGTTGCCCTCAGCCCCACTGGCGTTCACTAGCTCAATCGTTTCACCAGAAAAAGAACAAGCGTCCGTCAAAGCTTGGTATCAACAGCTGTTGCGTTTTCGCAAACAAGGAGTGACCGAAGGCTGGCTGCAATTGGACAATTTTTCGGTGGAGTCGGATACCCAAAATCATTTGTACCGATTGATGTATCGTTTCGGGGATCAGCAAATCCAAATTGCTTGCCGAATCGACCAACCCGACGCCGCTCCGATCGCAATCGATATCCAAGGCGAGTTGGTTTTAGATTCGCTGGCGGTTGTCGGTGGTACGGCATCAACTCCCGACCAAAGTCACGCGTCTGTAATCCATCCACGACAATGTTTGATCTGGCGAAGCTAGTAATCCAACCCAAACGCGTCAGCAGCAAATGATCACCCGGCGCGTCATAGGATTCTACATTGGCAACCGCCGATCCTTCAGAACGATGCCTTTCGACACCTGATGCCAAGGCGCGGTCGCCTTCCGGCTGGCCGTTAAACGAACAAAGACCTCGAAAGCACACCCTGCCAACAAAAAAAACTCTGCCAGCCCCAAGCCATTACAGCAGGAGCACGCAGAGTTTTAAAAATCGTCATTAGCGTTGACCAACGCTTTAATGAACTAGCCTCAGCATCCGCCGCCGCTAGGAGGCGCAGGAGCATCGATTTCGACGGCCGGACCGCCGCAGCAAGTCGCGCCTTTGATGACTTCCTGCAACTTTGATTTGTCTTGGTAGCCTTGCATCCGCTCAACGATTTCACCGCCCTTGAACAGCAAGATCGTTGGAACCGCAGTGATACCGTACTCGGCAGCCAGTTCCATGTTGTCGCCAACATTGCATTTGCCGACCAAAGCTTTGCCTTCGTTTTCAGAAGCTAGCTCGTCGATGACCGGAGCCAAACGCTTGCAAGGTGGGCAGCCATGTGACCAAAAGTCAACCAAGACTGGTTTATCGGATTCTAAAACGTCAGCTTTGAAGCTGGCAGTAGAAAATTCAGCAGCCATTTTTCTTCCTATGTTCCCTTCAGGCAGCACGTAAATGGCCGCCAATTTAAATATTGAAAGTTCGTCGGATTGTATCTGTCGTCGGTATGACGTCAACAAAGAATCAATCTCGACCTTGAAATCCTTTGATTACTTGGATTTTTTCCATGTTTTTTGAGCCATGGACAATTCAGCGAGCCGTTAGCTGGCAAATATATCGTTCGATCCATTTCGCCCCGTCCCTCCCCAGTGGGGCCAGCGAAGGCAGTCTACTAAGCTAAGGAAAATGCTCCAGCACTCACCCAATAGCTCCAAACATCAGGGAGTAAAACCAGAAGCAACCGTTCCACCAACCGTGTTGATCCGTGAAAATCCGCGGCTAGTTTTTTGATCTCTGCGCAGAGATCACAGTCTTGGCTACGACACAACTCGTTTGATCGCGTCGACCACGATCGCCTTGAGTTGGGGAGCAGCAATCGAAGCGGCGTCGATGACTTCTTGCCCAGAAGTTTCCGCCAAGTCGTCCGGGTTGGCGACGTTACTAACGATCGACATGCCCAGCACGCGCATCCCATACTTCCCAGCTACTGCGACTTCGGGAACCGTCGACATCCCCGCCACGTCACCACCAATCGTCCGCAACATCCGGTACTCGGCGCGGGTTTCGTAGGTGGGGCCCTGCATCCCTACGTACACTCCTTGCTGGATCGCAAACCGATGATCCATCGCCGTCTCACGCGCACCGTCCATCAATTCCCGATCGTAGGAATCGCTCAACAACATCGGGCGGTCATTCGAAGTCGCCGGCGCCATCGCGACGGTCGAGCGATACATCAGGTCGATGTGGCTTTCGATCAGCATGATCTGGCCGCTGCGGTAGCGTGGGTTGATCCCGCCCGAAGCATTACTCACAAACAAAAACTCGACGCCCATCGCGTGCATCAAGTGCACCGGCAAGGTCGCCTGATCAACCGGATAGCCTTCGTACAAATGAAAACGACCTTGCATCGCAATCACATCCGCGCCGGCGAGTTTACCGCAGACGAACTGTCCTTTGTGGCCGATAGCAGTACTAGCAGCGAAGTGAGGTATCTCGCCGTAGGGAATTTTTTCTTCCGCCTCAATCGCTTCAGCCAACTCCCCTGCCCCGGTGCCCAGAATGACCCCAAACCGCGGTGAGCGATCCCAACGACGGCGAACAAAATCAGTGGCGGCTTCCACTTGCGCGGCGAGTTCAGAAGGCAATTTCATTCGTCGGTTTCTGGAGCAGCGGGTGAATTACTTTTCTTTTCTGCCGCGGCTTCCGTTTCGGCTTCCGCTTGCTTGATGGCTTCGGCTTCCCAGTCAATGATCCCGTCGCGGAACAGCCGGTCTTTTTCACCTTCGTGACAAACGATGCAAGAAGCGACGGCTCCCGAAGACTTGATCTCGTAAGACTTGGGGTCAACCACACCGTACACCCAGCCTCCGTCGGTGCCTTCGGTTTTAGGAGCTTGCTTGAGCATCACAAACAAATCTTTTCGTTTGCCCAGCTTAAGCGTTTCCCCACCAACGGTGACTCGCGGGTTCACTCGGTTGCCTGACGAATGACTTCGCAAGTTCCTCGCGTCCGGATTGCCGGGGACCGCTGCCCAAGATTCTTTGATCAGCACTTGGCCGACCGGAGATTCAGATCCGTCTGAATTCACGTAGTGTGCGATGTCCTTTGCGAATAAGAAGTACAGCTTCCTGCCGTGCCCCGAATCGGATTCGACTTGGCTCATCCTCGCAGCGGGATCTTCCAGCATACCTGCTGGAAGAATGGGCCGGCAGTCAACAGGCGCCACCCTCGCCGCGGCGGCTTCCAAGCCCGTGGTGTTCACCATCGCAAAATCCAAATACTTTTCAGCCGCGGTTTTGATGGCCGCATGAAAACGAACATCGTTGACATCGGGCTCGCGGGACTTAGGTTTTGCCTTTTCGACGGTCTTTTTTGCCGAGCCCGCAACATCCTTGCTGGCAGCCGGCGGGTTACTGTTCGGATCACCTGCGTCACTACCGGCCGGTGCAGGTTGGCAGCCACAGTTCAACAAACAAATGCCAAACAAAATCGTGGCAGTGAACGTCGCAAGCCTGACGTTCACCGTTGATGTTTGCTCTAAATCCATTTGAAAAACTCTCCTATCGGTTGCGGAACTACTTCTCTTCGGCCAACACGCCCAAGACCAAGGCAGTCAACTTTGGCTCGGTTTCGTTGGCCACTCGCACGATCTCGTTAACATCGGCAGGCTCCAACGCGTCGGGGAAGCATAGGTCGGTGACCACCGAAAATCCAACCACTCGCATGCCCGCATGAACAGCGACGATGACTTCAGGGATCGTCGACATGCCAACCACATCGGCACCGATGGTTCGCAAGAAACGATATTCGGCTCGGGTTTCCAAGTTTGGTCCAGCGACCGCGACCAAGACACCCTTGTGAGCCACGACGTCATTGGCTCGAGCGATTCGCAATGCTCGTTCGACTAGTTCGGCCGAGTATGGCTCGCACATGTCCGGGAACCGAGGCCCCAGGCGATCGTCGTTGATGCCGATCAATGGGTTGTCGCCCATCAGGTTGATCTGATCATCGATGACCATGATGTCGCCTTTGCGGTAGTACGGGTTCAAACCACCCACCGCGTTCGAGCAAACCAACAGGTCCGCGCCGAGGGCCTTCATGACTCGGATTGGCAGCGTGATTTCTTTGAGCGGGTAGCCTTCGTACATGTGCAGCCGGCCTTCCATCACAACGACGGGCAGGCCGTTGAGCGTCCCGCAGACTAAGCGTCCTTTGTGCGAGAGCGCGGTTGATTTTGGAAAGTTGGGAATATCGCCGTAGTCGATCGAAGCTTGAACTTCGATGTTTTCGACGAGCGGCCCGAGGCCGGTACCAAGGACGATGCCGACTTTGGCGGTTTCGGTCCATTGCTTGCGAATGAACTCGACGGATTCGTTAATTTTGTCAAATAGATCAAGCATGTTGTTCTGGCGGGCGTTGCCCAGCGTTTGAAATTGGCTGATTCGGAAAATGGCCGTTTAATAAAGGCCACGTTGGTATAAAGGCCACGTTGGTCCACGGATCGGGTGGAGGTTTCAAGCTAAAACGTATCGCCAAGCTGGCAGAATC
This sequence comes from Mariniblastus sp., assembly GCA_023300235.1. Classification (GTDB taxonomy): domain Bacteria; phylum Planctomycetota; class Planctomycetia; order Pirellulales; family Pirellulaceae; genus Mariniblastus. Next base: position 4,418 of record JALZWN010000163.1, on the reverse strand, counting down.
TCAAGTAGTGCGAATCAGAAGAACACACGGGGGACTTAGCAAACGACGTTTACTTTGGGTAAACGTCGTAAAAGGCGACATTCAGATCCTTGCTGACCGGCCAACAGATATGCGGGTGCCATGCTCACGCCTTAGAAGCAACGAGCACGGTGTCCATCACGAATATGCTCACGCGAAGTTTAAGACTGCGAGCAATGTGGCGTGAGCATGCCAGCGTAGCGAATCAGGCAACGCGGCTGCCTTATTCCTGACTGCCTTATTTCTTTTTTCTAACCCAACAATGGGTTTCCACTGAGCCCCAGATAATAATGGCACATCGCAATCGCCATCGCATCGGAGACGTCGACTGGCTCAGGTGGTTCGGGCAAATTTAGTTGCCGCGTTACCGCCAACTGCACCTGTGTCTTGCTCGCGCGGCCGTTGCCAGTGGCGATCTTTTTAACCTGAGTCGCCGCGTAACTTTTGATCTCGACACCGTTCAATTCTGCCGCCAAACAAATCACCCCACGAGCATGCCCCATGATGATCGAAGTTTTGGGACGCTCGTAGTGACTGTAGAGCTCTTCCAAACCCATCGTGTCCGGTTTGAGCTCGCGGATCACGTCCGACACGCCTTCGTAGATCGAAGCAATTCGCCTGGCAAACGATTGCTTCGGCTTGCTGCGCACGACACCCGCTTCAACCAAACTTACTTGGCCACGAGTCACATCGATCACCGCGTAGCCGGTGATGTTAAGACCGGGATCGATCCCGAGCACGCGGACGGCATCACTGGTTTTGGCCGCGGCGTCTGCCACATCCGCTTTCTTGGCTTTACTCATCGTCGTCGCTCGTCTGCACCAACAACGCAACCGCTTGAGCCTGCATGGCCTCTTGCCTACCGACCGGCCCGACCTTCTCGCCGGTTTTGGCCTTCACACCGACGCGGCTTTCTTCCACCGACAAAACTTCGGCAATCCTGGCCGCAATGGTTCGCTTGAACGGTGACAGCTTTGGCAGTTCGGCAAATAGAATGCAGTCGATGTTAATGATCGCAAAACCCGCCGCACGAACTTGCTCAGCCGCGATCGCCAGCATGTCGGCCGAGTCACGGTGTTTATTTTCGGCGGACGTATTGGGGAACAGTTCGCCAATGTCTCCCAAAGAGGCCGCCCCCAAAATCGCGTCAGTGATCGCGTGCAGCAACACATCAGCATCGCTATGGCCAACCAAGGAGTGGGTGTGAGGGACCGACACGCCACCCAAGATCAATTCGCCGCCGGCTTGCAAGCGATGCGTGTCATGGCCGATGCCAATTCGAAGTTTCGTGGGGTCCACGTGTTTTCTTTCTCACAATACGATGGAAGCGGATGCGAATCGGTCGTGGTTAAACTTTAGCGAACTGCCCCACAACACCGACTAGATCGGCTTTAATCGTACTCGCGCCAAAAGTAATTGAGAACCGCCAGCAAGTTTATTGGTTCAAAGAGAGCCCTCTACCGCCACCTGCCCGAAATTCCTTCTCGAATCTATAATGCGACGATGGCAATTATTGAAATCAAAAATCTATCCAAGTCTTATAAAGTCTATCAAAAAAACGAAGGCTTGGCGGCCTCGATCAAAGGCTTGTTCCACCGAGAATATCGAAAAGTCCACGCGGTTCGCGATATTAATTTTTCCGTGGAAGAAGGCGAGTTCGTGGCTTTCTTGGGGCCAAACGGCGCCGGCAAAACCACGACGCTAAAATTGCTCTCGGGCGTGATCAACCCCGACACCGGCGAAGCGACCGTCATGGGCCATGTGCCTTGGGAACGCCACAACGAATATCGTCGCAAGTTCGCGTTGGTGATGGGACAGAAGAATCAACTCTGGTGGGACTTGCCCGCGATGGAGTCGTTCCGTTTGAACCAACACATCTACAAAGTCCCCAAAGCGGAATTCGACAAAACACGAGACGAACTGTGCGAGATGCTGGACGTCCAGCGATTGCTTAGCCAGCCAGTGCGAGAGCTATCTCTTGGCGAGCGAATGAAGATGGAACTGATCGCGGCGCTGCTACACCAGCCTGACGTTTTGTTTTTAGACGAGCCGACCATCGGGCTGGACGTGATTGCTCAACATAAAATCCAAACCTTCCTCAAAGACTATCAAAAAGAACGCAATAACACGATCATCCTGACCAGCCACTATATGAAAGACATCGAAGCGCTTTGCAACCGAGTCGTGATCATCGCCAACGGATCGATCTACCACGATGGCTCACTGGAACAAATCGTCGATAAGTTTAGCGGCCAAAAAGTCGTGACGCTGCAAATGTCTGACATCCGATCATTGAATTCGCTCAAACGTCTGCCCAACGTGCTGGAAGTCGAGGCCCCGCGGATTAAGTTTCGGGTGGACCGCGATGAGGTTGGCCGAGTGCTAAGCGAAATTTTGAGTTCACACCGTGTGGATGATGTGGTCGTGGAAGATCCGCCGCTAGAGGAAGTGATCTCGAACGTGTTCAGCGAAGCCCAAAAGGCTCAAGAAGCTGAGATGGCAAAGTAAGGCTTGGTTTCGTTTTTGTTTCGGCCTCACGCCGGTTCTGTTTTTTTGTTTTCATTTCTTTGCAACCACTGGTCCTCGTTTAATGCTTGCCGACGCCGTCACATGGTGGACTTTTTTTAAGATCTCGATCAATGAGCGATTGGTCTACCGCGCGGACTTTATGCTCGGGACGCTGATGCGGTTCTTGCCGACGTTGACTCAGATTTTTCTGTGGTGGGCGATCTACGATGTGATCTCGACTCCGGGGTCGGCGGATTCGGCGGAAGGCCCCGATAAAGCCATCGCGGGCTATCGCTACGGCGAAATGGTGGCGTATTACTTGATGGTGATCATCAGCCGCGCATTCTCCAGTATGCCGGGACTGACCTCTGGGATCGCTCAGCAGGTGCGTAACGGTGAAGTCAAAAAGTTCTTGATCCAGCCGGTGGACATGCAAGGCTGCTTACTAATGCAGCGGATCGCTCACAAGCTGGTCTATTACATCATCGCGATCATTCCGTTTGCGATCGTGTTCTACAGTTGCGGCGGATTCTTCGAACGCGGGTGGCCGCCGGCGGACGTGCAGATCGTGTTTTATTGCGCTTTGATCCTGGGGTTCTTACTCGGTTTCTTCCTGGAGTACTGCCTTGGTTTGATCTCGTTTTGGTTCCTTGAAGTCACTTCGTTGACGTTCATCTACATGCTGATGAACTTTTTGCTGTCGGGACATATGTTCCCGCTGGAACTACTGCCGACCGAACCGTTTAATGCTCGACTGATCGTTGACTTCCTCCCGTTTAAGTACCTAGCTTACTTCCCGGCGGCGGTGTTCTTGGGCAAAGTCGAAGGACCAGAGATGTACCAAGGGCTGGCGATACTAACCGGCTGGGTCGTGTTTTTCATTGCGTTGTCCCGAGTGCTGTGGTGGCGCGGTATCAAACGTTACAGTGGCTACGGAGGATAATCCAATGCAACCGTCCTACATCAAAGTCTTCCTCACGTTCGCCCGAAATTCGCTGGTTCGCGATATGTCGTTCCGGCTGAATTTCATTTTGCAATGCTTGTCTTCGGCTTCATGGGCGATCATGAACTGGGGGCTGTTCAAAATCATTTACAACTTTACGCCGGAGATCGGTCGCGGAACTGGGTGGCAAGAAAATGAATTCTTTATCTTCTTAGGTACCGTGTGGATCATCAACAGTTTGATCCAAACGTTTTTCATGGCCAACGCACAAGAGTTTAGTGAACTCATTCGAACCGGGAACCTTGACTTTGCGTTGCTCAAACCCATCGACACGCAGTTTTTGATTTCGTTTCCGCGAGTGAACTGGGCTCAGCTTCCCAACGGAATTTTGGGCGTGCTGTTGATCATTACTTCGCTGAACAATCTCTCCGGCGACGTGACGAAGGTATTGAATCCGTTTGTGTTGCTGGCGTTCGGTTTCTTTTTGTGCTGCGGTGCGGTGATCATGTACAGCGTGATGATCACGTTGGCGTCGACGAGCATTTGGTTTGGGCGGAATCAAAGTTTGTACAACTTTTGGTTTTACATCACTAACTTCTATCGCTATCCGATGGAGATCTACCAGCGGAACGGAATTGGCATGGGGCTGTGGGGGACGTTCACGTTCGTCGTGCCGGTGCTGGTGGTTTCGAACATTCCCGCTCGCGTTCTGGCCCAGCCCCTGGGGGCTGACTGGAAAGCGTGGGAGTGGGGACTTGCGGGCTACACGGTTTTGGCCGCGGTCTGGAGTTTGCTGGCCAGTCGCTGGGTGTTTAAAAAAGCATTGGCGAGCTACCGCAGTGCGAGTAGCTAAGAGCGTTTGCCCCACGCTTCGATCCACGTTCCACTTCCTAGTGGTCTGTCAAAGATAAAGATTAGGATCGAAACATGTAGCCGGACTCGCCAGAGT
>JALZWN010000162.1 GCA_023300235.1 Mariniblastus sp. | reverse complement strand
GTGGTGATTGGCCTCGCAGCATACTTTTATGGTTCATTCGGCGAGGGGCACATCGCGGCTGGCAAGCGCTGGGCCTTCGGTTACTTAATGCCATTCGCGATCGCTGCCGCTGGATTCTGGGTGGTTTTTAATGGAGCTTCTCTGGAGTCGCAGGCGCATGAAGGTGACGGTGAGTTCTTTTGCGAAGTGAGTGACGGGCCGATTCCATGGGTGTCATGGAATCCTGGGAAAGTTAAAAGTTCGCTTAACAAAGACCAGATAGTATGGGTCGACTACACCGCAGATTGGTGACTGGTTTGCAAATTAAACGAAGCGAGTCTCGCTTCAAATGAAAAATTGGTTGCTCGTCTTAACGAAATGAACGTGTCGTTCGTGAAGGTGGATTTCACTAAAAATAAAAATAGAGAAAAACTTGAGTTGAAGCGTACTGGAGCGGATGCTCTACCAGTCAACTTGATTTATCCACCAAACTATCCTGCTGAACCAGCAATTAAGCTAAGCCCAAATCTACTCGAAGGCGAAGTGAATCGAGTTCTGGACCGGATGGAAAAGATCATCGCGATGGAGAAGAACTAGGGTGCGAAAGTAATCATGTTTCGATTGCATTTTCAAATTCATAAACAAGCGAGCTGGCGGCCAAGTCGGTTCGCTTGTTTCTTTTTGTATGCGGCGATGGTCTGGCCGTCGTGGGTGATGGCTCAGGATCCGCAGTTGAAATCGGAGCAGTCCGACAAACAACAAACCGAAGACTTCGAAGATCGAGTCGCGGATTCGATCTCGCGATGGGGTTCGCTGAAGGACAGAGACGTTTCCGAATCAAGCGGTTTGGCGAGGGCGAAGGCCGCCGATTCTTTTTGGACGATCAACGATTCAGGCCATCCGGCAACGCTGTTTCTGTTCGGCGATAAAGGCCAGCAGCGGGCGCGTGTGAAACTCAGCAACGCTCGCAACAAAGACTGGGAGTCGATGGCAAGTTTCTCGCTGGCGGGACGCCGTTGGGGCGTGGTTGCGGATGTCGGTAACAACCAGCGTTTACGAGCCGCCCATCAGTTGTACTTTTTTCGCGACCCAACCGATTCGAAAACGCCGCCGAAATCGAAACAGGATTTTGAAAAACTAGAATCCGTTCAGGCATTGCCGTTTCAGTTCACCTACCAAGGCACGCCGCCCGGTAAAGCGAATGTGGCCGATGCCGCCAATGCGGTCGATTCGATCGATTCGGATCCGATCCGACAAGACTGTGAAGCGATGGCGGTGGATCCCACGACGCTTGATGTTTGGTTTGTCGAAAAAGTTCATTTGAATCGAGACCGCAAAGTCGTTCCTAGTGTTTTTGTTTTGCCGATGCCAAAAGCACAGTTGGCCAAACATGCAAAACGAGAACACGGCGAAGCCAGTGCCGCCAACGGAAAGTTGACCGAACCGGTGGCTCGGCGAATTGGCTCGTTTCCGGTCCGCTACGTGACTGGCATGTCGTTTTCGCCCGATGGCAAAAAGCTGATCGTGAGAAATTACTTGACGGCCCATCTGTACATTCGGCCTGACGACAAGACATGGCGGCAAACCGTGGTGGATCAAAAACCGATGTTGGTTGCGTTGCCTTTGCAAGGGCAAGGCGAGGCGATTTGTTTTGCTGAGGATTCGCAGCATGTGATTTTGACTAGCGAAGGAATTCGCAAACCGATTTGGGCGATTGATCTTCAGGTTTACTTTGATAAGTTCAAAGCTTCGAAATAACGCAGTTTCACTGAGTGTTCTGGTAGCCCGACGCGTAAGCGAGTAACGGGAATCAATCCTCGCTAACGGGCCCGTTGATTTAGCATGTTTTGGCGAAGCCTAAAAAATGTGGAGATGGGCTTCCAGCCTGTCTACGCGCATGACAGGCTGGAAGCCGATCACCACATTTCCTCGCTTACGCGTCGGGCTACCATTTATAGCGCCTTCCTAATTTGTAAAACTGATTTTCCTGTCCGCCCCTGCCCTTGTCTCTCCTAAGAAAATAGCGATCTCTCATGAATCAATTACTGCCTCATTTACAACTGCTGGACGATCGCCAAGAAACCATGTTACAGCAGGTGATCCAACTGTGTGACATTAACTCGGGCACACGAAACTTGGCTGGTCTTGAACAGGTGGCTCTGCAGCTAACTGATTTGTTTGGAAGTTTGGGTGGGCAACTACGTTTGGTTGATAGCGTGCCTGAGAATCTGTTGACCAATCGAGGCGAGCAGCTGGATTCGCCGTTGGGCCAATCGATTCATATCGTCAAACGCCCCGAAGCCAAGCATAAGGTTTTGCTGTGCATTCACATGGACACCGTGTATCAGCAAGACAGCTTGTTTCAAAAGTGCGTGATGCGCGAGGATGGAACGCTGAACGGGCCTGGCGTCGCTGACGCCAAAGGCGGCATTGTGGTGATGCTGCATGCGTTGCAAGCGTTGGAGGCCAGTCCATTGGCAGAGCACATTGGCTGGGAGGTGCTGCTAAACCCCGACGAAGAAATTGGCTCGCCGGGCAGCCGGCCGTTGATTGATTCGATTGCCAAGGGATGTGATTTTGGTTTGTTGTTCGAACCAGCGTTAGGCGACAATCAATTGGTGTCTTGGCGCAAAGGGTCGGGGAACTTCTCGTTGATGGTTCGCGGCCGTTCGGCGCATGCAGGCCGCGCATTCGCGGAGGGGCGAAATGCGTTGGTCGCGGCGGCCAAGGTGGCTCAGGCAGTCAGTGATTTGAATACCGATCCCGAAGTCACGTTCAATGTGGCTCGGATTGATGGCGGAAGTCCGATGAACGTCGTGCCGGATCTGGCGATCGTTCGAGCCAACGTGCGGGTGCGAACGACTGACGAACAGGTGGCCGTTGAAGGTCAATTGAAGTCCGTGGCAGAAACGTTCAGCGAATTGGATGGGATTGAGGTCTCGTTGCACGGCGGGTTCCGTTCGCCTCCCAAACCGATCACGCCTGAGATGGAATCCGTGATGCAGCGGATTGAAAAATGCGGTTCGGCGCTTGAGATGGACGTGAAGTGGCAAGGCACTGGCGGCGCGAGTGACGGCAATAAGTTTGCGGCCGCGGGTTTGCCGAACATCGATTCGATGGGCCCCTGCGGCGGTCGCATTCATAGCGACGAAGAGTTTTTGATCGTGGAAAGCCTGGTGCCTAGAGCGAAGTTGTCGGCGTTGGTGCTGTTAGACTTTGCGAAGCAAGTGGCAGGCTTGTAGGTTTGGTTGGATTTGAAAAAAACGTCGTTAGCCGCTTTGGCGATCACCGCGTTTTTGTAGTGCAGAAACTGCCCCTGTCGCCGACTATCGCAGTCGCCAACTATCGCCGGCCGTCGTTAAAACGGCGATACATTCAACCACGTACTTACTTCGGGGTGATGCTGTAGTGACCATTCTGGAGGGTCAAGTGTAGATCGACGTCGAACAGTTCGCAGAGCGTTTCTTCGGTCAACAACGCTTGCTTGTCGCCTTGCTTGAAGACCTTGCCGTTCTTCAGCAAGATCACGTTGTTGATCTCCGGCGGGATCTCGTGGACATGGTGGGTGACCAAAACAACGGTCTTTCCCGAAGTGATCAGCTTCTTGGCGGTGTCAAAGTAATTAAACATCGACGGTACGTCCAAGCCTGCGGTTGGTTCGTCCAGCACTAACGCTTCAGGGTTGTTGACCAGCGAACGCCCCAGCAAGCATCTTCGTTGCTGGCCGGTCGACAGGTAGCGGAAAGGTTTTTCCAGCAGCGATTCAAGTTGCAGTTCGGATACGACGGAGCGAAAGACATTCATGTTTTCATCCGTCAGTTCGTCCTCGCGAACGTTGCCGATGGTTGAAAAGAAACCAGACAACACCACATCCCGCCCAATGATGTCCGAGTTGTAGCGTCGTTGCAGATCCAAGGAAACAATCCCCATACGCTCGCGAAGTTGCCAAACGTTCCAGCGAGACCGGCCGAACAGTTCCATGCAGCCATCGTCTTCCAAAGTTGGATAGAGCTCGCGGTAGAGCAGTTTTAGCAGCGTCGATTTCCCCGCACCGTTGGGGCCAAGGATCACCGTGTGTTGCCCTGCTTCGATAGTAAATGAGATCTTGTTCAGGGCGAGCGTCGTGGTGCGGTAGGCCGAGACGTTTTGGAAATTGAAGAGCATGGGGAAAGGGTTCGATTGGCAACGAAGTATTAGAAGCCTCAGATGATAATCAATCGTCGGATGCTCGCGAATGGTGGCGTTGACAAAATGACTAAAACGAGGCTGAATCCAATTGCGCTAAGCCAATGTCGCCTTTCGCTCGGTTAAAGAGCGCTCTTTCACCCAGTGAAAGTCGACATTGATCGACAAAATTAATCGTCGCTCTAGAGAAATACCGCGGGCACGCTATTCTTATCTGCATGTCTGATTCCCCTGCCCTGTCCGCCGATCGTCTTCCCGATCAACCGTCCGAGTTGCCCACTAAAGGGCGGTTGGGCGGTGTCGATTATGGGACCGTGCGAATCGGTGTTGCGATCTCGGATCCTAGTCAAATGCTTGCTAGTCCGTTGGAGGTCTACCAAGCACGCGACAAGAAATTGGACTCGCAGTATTTTCAGCAGTTGGTGGAAATTGAAAAGCTGGTCGGTTGGGTGGTTGGGTTGCCGATTCACTTGAGCGGTGACGCGAGTGAGAAATCTAAAGAAGCGATTGCGTTTGGCAATTGGCTGGCCGGAGAAACCGGTTTGCCCGTGGTCTGGGTGGACGAGCGTTTTTCGACGGCGAGGGCGAGAGAGATTTTGAATCAGTCGAGCCTTTCAGGAAAGAAGCGAAAGGCTCAGCTGGACAAAATTGCGGCGCAAGTATTGCTGACGACGTATCTGGAATCCGATCGATCCGCGGTTGAAGTTCGCTCGATCGATGATGAGTAAAGCGTAGGCAGACGCTGATCGGGTCTGTTAGTTTTTAGCCGTTTTGGCGATAGAGGTTTGTTGGTTTAATCGCACAAAGATCGTCGCTTTTTTATTTAGAGCCAACCGCTTTGTGAACGTCCACCGAAGGTAGCGCTACTTTCACGGAGTGAAAGGCGACTATGGGTTACCGTTAACGTCTACTGCACCTGCATCAGCCAAGCGACCAAACCTTTTTGGGCGTGCAGTCGGTTGTTGGCTTGTTGGATGATTGCACTGGCGGGGCCGTCAATCACTTCGCTTGAAACCTCTTCACCCCGCCGTGCCGGTAAACAATGCAACAGCTTCGCGCCTTCGGCGGCTCGGCTCATGATGTCCGCGTTGACTTGGTAGTCGGCCAAATCGGACAATCGTTGTTTGGTTTCGGCTTCTTGGCCCATGCTGGTCCAGACGTCGGTGTAAACAAAGTTCGCGCCGTCGGCAGCTTCGTTGGCATCGGAAGTTTGCGTGACCCAAGTCTTGCCAGCGTCGCCGTTCAAACGTTCCAGCATCGATTCCTCGAATTGGTAACCTTTGGGCGCACCAATTCGGAACTCAACGCCCAGCTTGGCACAAGCCAACGCGAGCGAGTAAGCGACGTTGTTGCCGTCGCCCAGATACGCAATTTTTTGGCCTTCGAGTGTTCCCGCGATTTCTTGGACCGTCAAAATATCCGCCAGTGCTTGGCACGGATGCGAAACATCGGTCAGGCCGTTAATAATCGGGCATTGGCTATGCTGAGTTGCCTCGACAACCTTCTCGTGGCTCTTTGCGCGGATGACCAGTACGTCCAGGTAGCTTGTCAAAATCGGGATGAAATCGCGTAGCGGTTCACGTTCGCCCCAGCCAACGTCCTTGCCTAGGAAAAGGCTGCCGCCGCCGAGCTGCTTGATGAGCGTTTCGAAACTGACGCGTGTTCGCAAGCTTGGTTTTTCAAACAACAACCCCATTACGTGGTTGGCCAGCAATGACGGTCGCTCGTTGTTGGCGAGCTTGGCTTTTAGGTCCGCAGCGATCTCGATCACGCGTTGGATTTCTTTGGTGGATAAATCGTCGAGGGATAGAACGTGTCGCATTAGTATGCTCTCGTAAAAAACTTCAAATCAATTCGTGGGGCTAAAACAACTGAGCGGTCGCTCAAGCATCGTCGGCGGAAATCAAAGTACCGATTCCGCCGCTGGTATATGTCTCTAGTAGCAAGCTATGCCGCAATCGTCCGTCGATGATATGTACCTTACGGACGCCGCGGTCAATGGTTTCCAAGCAAGCTTCGATTTTTGGAATCATTCCGCCGCTGATCGTGCCGTCTTTGATCAAGTCGAGGGCTTGGCTGCGGGTGAGGCTGGAGATGATCGATTCCGGATCGTCAGGGTCTCGCAAAACACCTGGCACATCCGATAGGACGACTAATTTGTGGGCGTTGAGTTCTTGGGCTACCTTGGTGGCAACCGTGTCCGCGTTGACGTTCAGCTTTTGTCCGTCTTCGGTTTCTGCCATCGATGGGATGAACGGGACTTGTCCGGCGTGGCAAAGGTCGTCGATGACTGCACGGTTAACTTTGGTGATTTCGCCGACGAAGCCCAGGTCGATCGGTTGGTCTTGATCGTCTTTGAGTTGTAGCAGTTGTCCTGTGAGCACCGGCGTTGAGTCAAAGTTCAGCGTCATCGCGCGGCCGCCGATTTGCTCAAAGGTGTCTGCGAGTTCATGGTTGGTGTCTTGGGCTAAAACGTTTTCGACGATCTTGAGTGTAGCTTCGTCGGTGTATCGTCGTCCGGCGACGAACCGAGGTTCGATGCCGGCAGCTTGCATGGCGGCGGAGATTCGACTGCCGGCTCCGTGGACCACGACCGGTCGCATGCCGACGGATTCCATGAATAAGATGTCTAGCAAGATGTGCTTGATCGCATCGGGATCGCTCAGCATGCTGCCACCGATTTTAATGACGGTGGTTTTGTCGCGAAATTGGCGAATCCATGCCAGTGCTTCAATCAACGTATTGGCTTTTTCAATTGCCTGTTGCACGGGATTGGCTTTCTGGGATTGAGTTTAAGAGCACGGTTTGGGGTTGGACTTCAGAGGCATCGGCGTTTTGGGCGCCCGTTTGAATACCGCCAGAATTGAAGCCAGTTATGGTACGTGGCTTGGAAAACGTCGGCAAGGTTTCACGATCTTTTGAGGCGTGCTTCGGGCAAAAAACAAGTTTGATGGGCGGTTTTGGCCGCCAATGCCCGTGATTTTCCTCGATTTGATAGATCAGATCGGTGCGGGGGCCTCGATCGCGTCGAAGCGAATCAACGGCCAATCGGTCGATTTTTAATCGTTTCTAGAGCCAACGGAAAGACCGTGGCTCAACAAAAACTAGATGGCTGAGATGCCAGAGTGTTCAATCGACACTTGAAAGCGACGAACAGTCCACTGACAGGATCGAAGTGACGGCACGCCAAAGTCAGATTGTGTTTCTGGCGAGGCTTTGGGGTGCCGGCTTGAGGCAACTTGGCCGTTTGCCTCTTCGAATCAAGGATGGCGTCGCCAGTTTTGGTTGCTTATTCGAAATCGAAAGAGAGACTGTCGTCCAAGTTAGTTAGTCCGCTCGTGTCTATCTCTTTAGTGTGCGAGCCGCCTGCACCGTGGGCTTTGGCTTTCTCCATCGTGTCTTTGTCCATCATGTCTTTGTCCATCATGTCGTCGTCCATCGTGTCTTTGTCCATCATGTCGTCGTCCATCGTGTCTTTGTCCATCATATCGTCGTCCATCATATCATCGTCCATCATGTCTTCATCGAAATCGTCGTCCTCAGCTTGGAAGTCATTGTCTTCTCGGAAATCATTGTCGTCATCGTTTGAACGCTTGAACGAGTTGTCCAAGTCATCGTCTGGGTCGATTTCGAGAACTCCAACTCCAACTGACGGTGCGAACGTGCCTTGGACCTGTTGGCCCATAACTTGCATTCCCGAATCAAATTGGCCGGGGGCGGCGTAAACAGAAAACGGAACACCCGAGAAGAATCGCTGGGCTGGCTGTTGGTGTGCTTGTTGAGCAAGCAGCGCTTGGTACTCAGGGGACCGAGACACCAAAGTTGAATTGTGGGCGGTGTACGGGTTGTAGTAACTCGTGTCGTGACCAGGGTTGTGGCTATGGTAGCCGTCACTGAATCCTTGGCCCAACCAGCGTAGCGGACGGTGTCGTCTGAACGAGCTTTGTGCTTGGCATGGCAATGCAAGTCCACCGTAGACTACGAGAGATGTGACAGCGACTAAAAGGATCTTTTTAAGCGACATAGCGAACACTCACCAACAAAGTACAAAACGAACCTTTGACCTATCGCCATCTGAATGGCCGCAATGTAGTCAAAACCCTACAAACCGGTTCGGCGTTCGGTTCAAACTGCGGGTTGAACTGATTGTCCGTTTGGCTCGGCTCCTGATCTTGTTGTCGAGCATGCCGGCTGTTGAGATTGCGGAAAGATTTCGGAGTGGGCTACCACAAAACCCAGTTTCAGTTAGCTAAGATTTTACGGGTTACTCGCAAACGCGTCGGACTACCATTCACGTTCAATAAGGCCTTTCTAGTTTGTGAAATTGATTAGTTTGTAAAGCAGATTCACTCTGGCTTCGCCAAAACCACATCGTACGGGTAAGCATGTTAGCAGTCTTAAGACGCTCTCACTCAAGAC
>JALZWN010000161.1 GCA_023300235.1 Mariniblastus sp. | reverse complement strand
CCCGACCTAAAATGTTTTTTAACCATCCACTCAGCCAAACAGCTGCCGACGGCTTGAGATACTCCGGCTATAATTGATCCATCATGTTCAAGAAAATTTGGCAACTGATCTTCGGCTCCTTCAAAATCTGGTCCGACGCACGCGCGTCGCAGATGGCGGCGGCGATGACGTATTACGCGATGCTGTCCTTAGCCCCGACGCTGATGATTTCAATTGCAATCGCCAGCTACATTTTCGACGGGCAATTAGCCGAAGCTGAGATCCTGGAAACGATCGAAAAAGTTACAACGCACGAGATTGCTGAAACGATCGCCGGCCTGATCCAACGTGCCAATCTCCCTCAGTCGGGCATCGTGGCCGGTTCGTTTTCGGTGGCGATTTTTCTACTCGGTGCCTCGGGCGTTTTTTCGCAGTTGTATGACACCTTCAACTACATTTGGCACGTCGACGGAAAGAAGCAAGGCCTTGGCTTTGGGATCCAAAAGCGAGGCATTGGAATTTTGATGGTGTTGCTGGCGGGCCTACTGCTGATCGGCGCCTTGGTACTAAATTCGTTCCAAGCCTACGTCGCTCAGTTGATGGATGGCCACACGGCACTGCTTTACTGGTTGAATTTAGCCGACCGCAGCGTTACGTTTTTACTGATGCCGATCATGTTTTCGTTACTATTCTGGTTCATCCCAGCGACCAAGGTGCGTTTGTGGGATGTGATTCCTGCCGGAGTCTTAACTTCGATGTTGGTACTGGGTAGCCGTTACATCATTCAGCTGTACCTGAAGTTCTCCTCCACCAGCGAAGTCTACGGAGCCGCGGGGTCGGTGGTCGTGATGCTCATCTGGATTTACATCATCAGCATGGTGTTGTTCTACGGAGCCTCGTTCAGTCACGCTTGGTCGTTGACCTTTGGTTCGCGGTCCGCTGGAAGAATCGCCGATGAACTTCAGGCTAACAAACAAAAAGCAAACGCGGCCCAAGCCAAAAGCGATACCGACCAAGATCTACCGGCATTAGTGCCAGAACGACGTGCCGCAAACTCAACCGATGCCACCGCATGAACTGGCTTAAGAAAATCAAACAGTGGATTCGTTTTCGCCGGCACGACGACGCCTACGCAACCACGCGAACAACGCTGTGGCAGTGCGTCGCTAAATCCGTCGCCGTGCAGCTTAAACTCGGACGCTCGATCTGGCTGGTCGCTCACTTCCCTGACACGTTTGTGCAACTGCAAGAACAAGTCGACCAATGGGGAATCGACTACTCGATCGCTAGGCACCCAATCACCGCCGACTCGTTGAACGGGCCCAACCAGCATTTGCTGTCACCCGGCAGCGTTCATCTCGTGATCGCAGATCTGCTGCCATCCACCGTCGGCATCGCCGATCAAAGTCGCCACGAAAACGTCGCGGCGATGGTGGTCGAACGACATCCGTGGATGCCGCGCGATGTTGATCTATGCGAGCACTTCAAAAGCTTGACCAAAACAGGACATTCGGTCGAGCTTGGTTACTTTTTGGCGTTCGACGATTCGGTTGTGGCGTCGGTGCTAAACGAAACAACGCTCGAGGTTTTGAAACAACTTGGCTTGGCCAGCAACAGCTTAATCAACAGCACCGCGCTGACTCGCCGGATCGAACGGCAATTAAAACGTGAGCAAACGCTTTATCATGATGAAATCGATACCGATAACGTGGAACTTTGGCTCCAGGCCAATAAGCGTCCGCCGCTAACCTCTAAGGATCTTCCGTGATTTTAGTTTGGGGATGACGTGATAGCCGTTAGATCGTCTCGTCCCAATGTAACATCGACTTGGCTTTGACCACCGAGCGTACCATGTTTACGAGGTTAAAAATGGACGCGTTAGCTGGCCACGCAAAAGAACATGCTCACGGACTTCCCAGGAACCACATCGCCCCCGTAACCTTGCCAGTGACCAGTGAGCCCGGTTACCGTCAAAGCCGTGATGAAAGGCACCTACTCCTCTGGTAAAGCACCCGAAGCACTTGGGCCAGCTACGCCCCTGCCTCAGAATTCCCCCCTTGAAAGCCCCCCCCTTGAAAAACGCCTAACGGTTTTCCCTTGTCGCACTTGGCTCGCCAATCGTTCTCGCCCTCAACCAATCCACTACCCAGCCCCAGCATTTGGGGCTGTTTGGCCACTCGTCACAAACGAATATTTTGACGCAAATGCTGTTTCTGACTACTCAAGTGAGCCAATGACTCCAGTAAATGCTAGCTGCGATTCCATCGCCCTTTCCACTGTCCCGACAGCGCCCATTTAGCGGTCATTCAGCGCTCATTCAGCACACTACGTAAGGTAGCCCCTACAACCGTTGTAAACCGCACAAGCCGCACCGTAAAAATTTACAAAACAAACGTGGGCTGCGTTACCGAAACGCGAATGTGGAGGTCACCTTCTCAAATGGCAAAAGATTCTTCACACATTAAAAAAACCACTACAAAGGGGCCGTTACCCCCCCTTATCCGCGTGGTATTCGCCGGTAAATCGCTTTTTTTATGCAAGCCTAATAATTGCCAAAACCTTACTATCGTTACGCAAAATCACATGATACAATAACTTTTCGAGTAGCTATATGCTATCCAATCCAAAAGTTAAATTTCATTCTTAAAGGCCGAACATCATGAAATCTTTTTTATTACTTCCAGCGATCGCCTTTGTAGCGGCAATGAATTTGTCCGCGGTGAACGCTGACATTGTCGCATCGTTTGATTTTACGGGCGGTTCCACTGCCGGTTTGACTCAAGGTGCTGGGATTTCGGGTTTCACAGCAGTCAGCGAAGCGTTAAGAATCGATGGCTCCCAAACATCGGTTTCCATAAACCATGGGAATCTGAATGGAGCTCTAACCCGAGCCATAGCCAACGATGACTTCGTTAGTTTTGATGTCGCCATCTCAGCCGCCGAGGAATTCGATTTCACTGAAATAGCTTTGGATTATAACGCTATTGCACCATCTGATTTCGCTGTAGGTATTTTTTCAAGCCTAACAGGATTTACAGCTGGGGATGTGATTGCGGGAGATTTCCGGAACAACTTTTCAGGTAATTTTAGTAGTTTTGCAGATCCGATTGACTTGTCTGGATTGGCTGCATTGCAGGGCCTCACCGACACGACAGTCGAGTTTCGTATCTATCTTTCCGACTTTAGCTCTGCTACATCTAGAATTCACGAATTGGACAACATCAGCGTCAGTGCTGACGTTGTTACTACTGCAGTTCCCGAGCCGAGCTCAATGGCATTGCTTGGGCTAGGTGGTATCGCCTTGCTGGCCCGACGTCGCAAGTAATGATTTGCCACTGAAAACTACGTATCAAAGCCATGCTGCACGCATGGCTTTTTTTTTGATTTAGCGGATCCCGCGAAAGTACCGCGGATTCGCTTAAATTGCCACTGGCGTTACCGAACGAAACGTCCTGTTAGTAACGGCTTGTGCATCCTTGCCTTTGAGGCATTCTTCCAGCTCTCCAACAACTCCTTCGGTGCGGCGTACCCAAGACGCATGAACAAGCCAACGAGTCCGCCCCAAAACTTCCCTGAAAGCTTCGACCGAATATTGCGCCATTTTTCTACCAAGCATCGCTCGACTACGGAGCCTGAAAAGAGATCCTTTACGGCACTTCCCCGACCGTCGCTGCGGTTCAAGGCGGTAAACAAACGTTGCCTGTAATCGAAACCTCGTTTTTTCAACCGATACATTAAACCC
>JALZWN010000160.1 GCA_023300235.1 Mariniblastus sp. | reverse complement strand
AGCCGTTTGTTTCGTCCCCGGTTACGCTGCGTCGTCGGTTGCAAAACCGCTGGGCTATGGCCCGGCGGCTCAGTTCAATATCCGAAGGCGTAGGGGAAATTCGCAGCCTCCAGCGAGTCACGCCGATTTGAGTTTGACTAACGCCGATCACGGAAGCGTTGCCCGCGACCTTTTCTTTTGTGAGCGAGCCGATTTATTGAGCCGATTTGTTGAGCCGATTAGGGGCCCGTTTGTGGCTTTGTCACGAAATAACGGGACAAGCACCAAGCCACTCGGAGCTTTGTCGTAAAAAGAATAAGAAAATCTCTGCGAACCAGTATCGATCCAATGGCGTAGTACAGCGGCGTAACGCAGAATCTATTTTTGACAAACGAACTCATCCCTCGCGGGTGAACGCCAATTCGATGGCGAGTGCCTTCAACGTTAACGCGACCGTTTTGGAGCGAGAACTTTTGGGAGCGAGAACTTTTGGAAACGCTGCAATTACACAACCCAATCTCAGAGTCTTTACATGGCCTCCAACATCAAGTCCTTCGAAGCTCCTCAAGACGTCGCCAACGCATTTGCCAGTCGGCTGATCGATTTGCTAAACCAAGCCAAGTCCAGCGGTACGACCGCGACCGTTTGCTTGTCCGGCGGCAGCACACCGAAGTTGCTTTTTAAAACACTCGCCCAAGACCATGCCAACACCGATTGGTCGCCGCTGCACTTTTTCTGGGGCGACGAACGCTGTGTACCGGCCGACAGTCAAGAGAGCAACTACGGCGAAGCCGCCCGGCTGTTTCTGAATGATGCCAACATTCCCGCGAGCAACGTTCATGCCGTCGACACGTCGCTGGACCCCGTCGCCGCCGCTGCTGCCTATCAACAGCAAATCGAATCCGTTGTCGCAAAAGATTCAGCTGGGATCCCTGCCTTTGACTTAATGGTACTGGGCATGGGAGACGACGGGCACACCGCATCGATCTTCCCGCACCAAATGGAGCTATTGGCCTCTGAAAAGATATGCGACGTCGCCACGCACCCTGACTCTGGGCAAAAGCGAGTCACCGTGACCGGACAAGTCATCTCGGCCTCGCAAGAAATTTGTTTTCTAGTCACCGGCGCTAATAAGGCAGACGTTTTGACTCAGATCCTGAATGATCAAACCGGCAGCGAGCAGTATCCGACTCGGCATTTCAGCGACTTGCCCGTCGCCACGTTCTGGCTTGACAGTGCCGCCCAAGCATAAGTCGGCGCATAAAAAAAGCTCTCGGCAAACTTGGTTCCAGGGGGGCTTAGAACGTCGGTTAGTCCGAGAGCGATTGGATTAAAATTGATCGTTCGCATCCATGCGAACGATCAAATTGTTTGATGGGTTTTTCGCAAACTAGTGCTGGCATCCGTGCCGTCTAACAAACGAATCAAGTTGCCGAAGCGACCTGACCAATCTCAAACAAATCCTTTTTTGAGTTTCTTACCGCGAAAGCAACTGGGTTGCGTTCAGTGATGTGCGAAGGTTATTGAAACCTGAAAAATGGGTCAATACGGGTTTTCAAAAAACTTAAATCATTCTTTGGTTGTCGTTGCAGTTTGATTTGAATTCGGTTTTCCCTTGGTTTTCCAAGCCAAAAAAAGCGTCCTCAAAGCGATGCAATACCAACTGTCTCATGCTGTCATTTCTTGGAATGAAATCGCGCATTCGGCTGAATCATGAACTGCGCAGACTAGGTAGGCCGACTAAGTAAACCGATGAGTGCAAGGGTAAGATTTTCAGCTGCGAATTTTCGCACGAGCACAGCATCTAGATCTACGCCGCGGCTTTTTTCGTGGAACGCGATTGAATGTGCTCGATCGCCTTCATCAACGGCCGATCAACATGCGGCACCTTTAGGGTAGGCTCGGCCTCGGCGGAGTCTTCGTTGGAGCCTTCGGCGTCAATCTTTGGGTTCGCCGCTGAATCATCTTCGGACGCTTTTTCGTCGGTAGGACTTTCTTTTGCTTCAAACGCTAGACCGCCAAAATCCAACAAGTTCCGTTGCCTTCTGTTTTCAGCCAACTCTTCATCCGTCATTTCGAACGCAAACCCCTCGTCAGGTTGGACTCCCCAGACATTGGTCTCAATCGCCTTTTTGTCGTTGCGGTCAATGTGCCGATTGCTGGGACGCCAATAGCTGGCGGTCGTTAGTTTCAGCAAGCTCTTGTTGTACTGAATCGGAATGATATCTTGGACCGTTCCTTTGCCGTAAGACTGTTCGCCAATCAAAACCGCTCGCTCGTGGTCTTGCAAGCAACCAGAAACAATCTCGCTGGCCGACGCCGAATATCGATCGATCAAAACACAAACTGGCACATCGATCGGCAACTCCATCGGCTCAGTTGAAGTGAACTCTTGGATCAACGCTTTACCGCGTCCTTTGATGCGTACGATTGGCAGGTCGGCTTCCAGGAACATGTCACAGATCTCAACCGCTTTGTCCAGCAACCCCCCGGGATTGGCTCGCAGGTCAAGAATCACGCCAGTGATGTTGTCTGGCAATGACTGCAACGCAGTTCTGGTTTCATCGCCGGTCATCTCACCGAACTGGTTCAGCCGAATGTAGGCGATGTTGGGATGGTCTTTCAAAACGAAATTCCATGTACCGTCGGGATCACGGAAGTCCCCAAGAGCACTCTCGATTGGAATCTTGGCTCGAGTCAACGTTTTGAACAGAGTGTCGTCGCCGCGTTTAATTTCCAGATCGATCGTTTCGCCGACCGGTCCTCTTAATTCCTTAATGGCTTCGGTTCGGGTTTTATCAACAGTAGGTTTACCCGCTATCGAAACGATCAAGTCGCCGACTTGAAGTCCCGCTTCGAAAGCGGGAGTGTTAGGCATCGGGGCGAGTACTATCGGGGTGTTGGTTTTGGGATCCATGCCGACGTACATGCCCACGCCGCCGAACTCTTGTTCGAGGTCTTCTTTAAATTCGCGATAGCCACTGTCGGAGATGAACGAGCTATGTTTGTCCAGGTCTTTTAGCATTCCATCCATGGCGTTGGTAAACAGTTCTGCTTCGCCAACTTCGTGCAACGCTTCTTTGTTTACGATTTCGAGGACTTCGGCAAACAGATTCGCATACCGATTTTTAGCGGTCACCGAATAGCAAGCGAACGAGATGACAGCGACGGCAAAAATCACCAAAAAGTTGCGAAGAGGCATATTTGCTGGCGTCCCTAAAGGCGGTGGAAGAATGAAAGGCGGTCGCATAGCCTAGCAAAGCAGCCACACTTTCGTCAAACTATGATCAGCTCGTGCCATGGGGATTTAGTTTTACAAACTAGGAAGTGCCCATAAATGGGAGCCCTACGCGTGAGCGAGGATTTCCAAGAGTACCTCGCTAACGGGTTTGTTGGTTTAGCATGTTTTGGCGAAGCCTAAAAAATGTGGAGATGGGCTTCCAGCCTGCCTGAGCGCATGACAGGCTGGAAGCTCATCACCACATTTCCTCGCTAACGCGTCGGGCGATCAGAACACTCAGATTCAAAAACGGATCTACCCAGCCGTTCGGGCTGCAGTCAATCCTTTCATTGCAACGTCACCTACCGATTTAAAATGCCACCTACCAAGTTCACCAGCAGCTCCGTCGAACAGACTCGATCACTCGGTCGTCTGATCGGGGACGCACTGGCCCCCGGCACCGTCATCGCACTCGACGGCACCCTCGGCGCTGGTAAGACCCACTTGACGCAAGGCATCGCAGCCGGGCTTGGCGTGCCATCTGGTTCTGTCGTCAGCCCGACCTTCACGATTTGCATTCCCTACGAAGCTCGGCTGTTGATGCTGCACTTGGACGCCTACCGCATCAAGTCACCTGAAGAAGTCGACCAATTTGGGCTCGACGAAAGCGTCAGCGATGGCGTGGTGTTGGTGGTCGAGTGGGCGTCGCGGATCGAGAAGCTTTTGCCGCCGATTGACATCAAAATCCAGCTGACCCAAACAGGCGAAGAGGGTCGAGAGCTTGTGTTCGAACCGATTTCAGCGGCCGGGAGCGAACTGGTGGACCGGGTATCGCAGGCTTGGGCTGATTAGCTGACAAACGCGAATTCTGCCTCATCGGGTCCATCGGGCCAGTAAAACAGGTTGGAAACGGCTGGAAAGAATCCTTTTCGGCGTCTCTGGGGGCTTTACCGAGTTGATTCTGGACGATTCCAAACTAGCCTTTGGGGGGTAATGAGTAGAGGTCGATTTGAACTTGGGCAGACGTGCTCAAGCGGTCTTCGCTCGACGTTCCAGATTTGGTGTTTTCGATAGATGACGTTAAGCCGACTTTTACTGCCAGCAATTGTGCTGTTCGCGTGCGTCAGCGCGATCAGCGCCACCGCCGCTAGGCTGTCGGCGCGCCCGGTCACAGTGTCGCAGCAAATACTCGAC
Source organism: Mariniblastus sp. (assembly GCA_023300235.1). GTDB lineage: Bacteria > Planctomycetota > Planctomycetia > Pirellulales > Pirellulaceae > Mariniblastus. The sequence goes on along the minus strand of JALZWN010000160.1, from coordinate 8,816 downwards.
AAGCTCGGCGAACTTCCCGCGCCACCCGCCCAAATGCTGGGCGAATTGGACGGCGACATTCCCTCGATCCCAACTCGCGATCAAGCGGCCCAGTTGGACCTGTCCACGCTACCAACCGAATCCATCCGCAATTCATTCTCGACTCAGTCAGCCAGTCCAGTGCCAGTAGTCGGGGGGTTCCTACCTGACACCTCATCGACGGTGCTGCCGGCATCTCCCCGAGTCCGTTTGCGACGACCGGCTTACCAAATCGCTCCGGCCCAATCGCTTGACGATGGCTCAATCCCCAACCCCGGTCCAGCCGGAGCGCGGCGATCAAACCCAACCGCCTCATCCAGCGGACCAGCAGCACAATCTTTGCCCGGCCTGCCCTACCCGGTCGCGCCACCGATTTACCCAAACCAAATCACCTCCCCAGCGCTTACCCAGGGTGGCGGATCTCCGTTCCTGCCATCGACCGTTTCCAACGGTTTGGCGCACGGAACCGCCTGCCCTTGTGGGTGCCAACCGACCTGCGTCACTCAAACCGTCATCGTACCGTGCTACGAAACTCGTTACGTAAATTCACTCCAGACCCGATACCGCCCCGAAACTCGGCAGCGGCGGACCAAAAAATACTACACCGTTTACGACGACATCCCCAAAGTCGAAACCTACTCCGTGAAAGTTCCCGAGCCTCGCACGAGGACTTACACGGTCAACAGGTCGCAAGAATACCAGGAAGCCAAACAACAGAACTTCACCGTCATGGTCGCCAAGCCGGCTCAACGTGAAGAGACTGTCGAGCGGGTGGAGACCTTCGACGTCCCCGTTGTGACACCGTACACCGTCATGGTCGCTGAAAAACAACAGTATCAAGAGACCACCTACAAAACGGTCAAAGACCGAGTGCCCTATCAAAAGAAGTACGTCGAAAACGTCACCAAAACCAAGAAACGCGTCGTCACGACCTACGAAAAACGCCCCTTCACCAAAAAAGTTCGCACGCCAGTCGTCAAGTTGGTTGAAGAAACCCGCACGCGACCGAAAGTCCGCTATAAATCGGAAGTCGTCACGCGAACCTTCGAAGAACCGGAAGTTTACTACTACGACGATATCATCAAAAAGAAAGTTATTCGCTACCGTACCGTTGACGCCAAACGCACGATTCAAGAAAAAGAAGTTGCGTACGATCAGAAAACGGGCAGGTACTCAAATCCTGAAACCGACCAACGCGTCGTACCTTACAGCGAAAAAGTCGAATACAAAGTCACTTCACCGTACACCGAAACCGTTAACGAAACGTATTACGTCAACGAGCCGTTCGTGGAAGAGATCATTAAAACGTTTCCGACCAAACGGCAAACCGAACGCACGGTCAACAAAACCTACCAAGTCAAACTGCCCGTCACGACGCACATCAGTCAGCCTTACCAAGTTCGGGTGCCTTACGAAGTCATGGAGACTCGCTACCGCACCGTTACTCGGCAATCCCCGGTTACGAAGTACCGAGTCATCACGCGTGACCTCGGCCGTTGGGAACGAAAAGAAACCACTTGCCCAACCTGCTCCGTCCACCACGACGGTTGCGGTTGCACCTCGTGTTCGGTCGGTTCACAAACCGCCACCCGAAACGTCTGGTGCCCACGCGTCGTTTCTCAACGCATTCCCTACACCGACTACCGCGACGTTCAGCAACGTTTGGCGTACCGAGTCCCGGTGTTAAAGTACCGCAACGAAAGTCGCGTTCGAAACGTTCCGGTGACTCGTTACCAGAATGAAACACGAACAGCCAACCTGAAGGTTTACGACCTGATCGACTCGCAGCGTACCGAAAAATTCTCGGTCACCAAGTATCGTTGGGTGCCTAAAACTCGCCAGGTAAAACTCAAGCGAACTCGCGAAGAGCTTGCGACTCACGACATACCGTTTGTCAAATACGAGACCGTCGACATCCAGCCACAGCCAATCGAGTATCGCTACAAGGAGCCTCGCGTGGTCAACAAAAACGTCACCGAAACCTACCAAGTACGCCAGCCTTACGAAGTCGAGGTTGAAGTTAAGGTCAAGGTCGCGGGCGAGCGAACCAAGAAGGTCACACGAGAGTTTATCATTCGCGTGCCTGAACCGTACGAGGAAGAGTACACCGTTAAAGTTGCCAAAACCGAGTACGTCGAAAAGGACGTCACCGAGTACGTCGAGTTTCCGGTTAACAAGGAAGAACAGTACACCGAAGTCGTGCCTGAGATGCGAGTTCGGACCGAGTACAAAACGGTCGAGCGTAAGGTGCCGGTGTTCGAAACGAAGTACAAAACCGTCATGGTACCGAAGATCAAGACTCGCACCAGTTTCCGCACCGAAACGCGTACGGTTTCTGACAGTGTGATGAAAACATACATGACATACGTTCCCGAGATCCGTACGAAAACGGTTTACGAAACCAAGGTCCGCAATATTCCTCAAACACGTACCGAGCTATATTGGGAGAACGTTCCCAAAGCGCGTTACCGCACCGTCATGGTCAAGGTTCCTCGGCAAGTCGCTCGCGAACACGTGCAGACCTACACGGTCAACATTCCGTATCAAGTCCGTGTTTGTGTGCCGGTCCAGGTCTTAAAGATGGTTCGAAAAACGATCACCATCCCGGTCGAAGAATGCTGCGATAGTTGCTGGGAAGGCTTTGAGGACATCAACGACATCTCGCGTTCCTATCTCGAATACGGCTACCGCCGCTGGTGCGACCTAACGGGGCGGTAAGTCGCTGGTTGCGACTGATAATGTAGAGGTGGTGCTTCCAGCCTGTCTGCACGCATGGCAGGCTAGAAACAGCATCACCACATTTTGATCGTCGCATGTTTTGTTTTGTCGGGAAATGGCCAGGCGGGAATGCATGCGCTGCGATCCGGTTGGCGGCAGAGTTTAGCCGGGGGAAGATTGCAAGTTGGCGTTTTAGGTTTCTGCGCGTTCTGATGCCTTGGAGTGGCCATGTTACGTAGTCAGTTCGTAACACGTTCTGAGTTGTAACCGGGCGGCAGGCCTATTCAAAAAAGCAGGCCTATTCAAAAAAACGCGCCTATTCAAAAAAGCGACCGGCCCAGACGGCCACGCAATCCGCCACCCAGTTCGCGTCTTCTCTTTGGTTCAGCAGCAAGTGATCCGAACCGGGTAAGCCCAGCAGCGATTTCGCCCCGGCACCCCACTCTAGTAAATCTTCCGCGCACGAATACTTCACCGTCGCATCAACGGGCGAGTGCATGATCAAGTGCGGCACCCGAATCGAACGAATCCGTGTCTCAAGGTCGAACCCGCGAAGGCTCTTCAGCAGCTGAGTCGTAATCAAATGGTCTCGACCACCAATGGTCACGATACCCGAGCCAGTTGTTTCGATGTCTGAATTTTGCGACGCCAAAAAATCCGCCAGATGCGCCGTGCAAGACGGCGCGGCCAGCGTCGCGAGCGCCTTCACGGATTCAAACTCACTGACCGAAGCCATCGCCGCAGCACCGCCCAGCGAATGTCCGATCAACAGTTGAGGAGCCTCGTGCGTGGCCGAAAGCCAGTCGACCGCAGTTCGTAGGTCCGCCAAGTTCGTTTCGAAATTCGATTCTTCAAACTGCCCGCCGCTACTGCCCAGTCCGGAAAAATCAAAACGCAGCACCGAGATCGATCGTTTGGCCAGTTGCCGGCTAATTTTCACGATCGCTTTCAGGTCTTTGGTGCAAGTGAAGCAATGAGCAAAAACAGCGTAGGCGATCGGCGTGCCTTCTGCCGCGTCGATGATCCCAGCCAATCGCGTGCCGGATTCGTTTTCAAAAGTAACTCGTTGGCTTGGCATCGAAGTCGATTTTCTGTTGATGAATAGGTGGCGGCAAGGCTTGCAACTTGTCACCCGCGGAAGACAGGCTGGAAACACTGTCGGCAAATTTTTTGCACCGCTGAAACCACTACCAAGGGTTTTGCATTTGCGAGACCGTTTGTCTGGCGACGCGTTCGATGATTTCTTGTTGAGCCGTAGCCAAGGATTGTCCGCCTTCGGGGATGAACACGGCGTCCTCGCTGATGCGAACGGTCTGTCGCTGCATCAACGGCGTTCCTGCTCGGTCCACCCAATCGATTTCCACCACCCAACCAATTCCCACCGATCGAGCTTCATCGAAGCGGTTTTCGCCGACCACGCGCTTGCGGTCCCGAATGATCCGCCCGCGAATGAAGCTGTCAGCGATTTGTGGGTTCGTGATCGTTAGCGGCGTCGAAAGTTCCACCTGTTTGATCACGGCTTCGGTTGTTCGCTGCCCAAGAAACCGACGGTAGGAATCGCTTTCAAACATCGCCACGTGCACGGTGCGGATGTCGCTGCGGTATAAGTATTGATTTCCCAGGTGATACCCCGCGCAGCCGAACGAACAGCATGTGGTTAATAGAATTAACCAGCAGATCGAAATTCGGGTGAAGGTGGTCATGGCGGGGGGCGCTGAGTGGTTGCAGTTGAAAGGTGTCGTTAAGCGGTGTCGATAAGTTGGTTTGTTGACGGAAACGTTGATTGGTCGTTACCGTCGTTTGATGCCCAGAATAGATTCGTTGTCTCCGGCCACGATCAGCGGTTTTGCTTTCGCCGGATCAGGGAACATATCAACCAGCCACTTTGCGTGCTGACCGGGACGGTCTGGAAGTTGCCTGGACGCCGCGATTCGTTCTTCTACTTGGTCGGCAATGCTCGAACCATCGAATTTCTTTTGGATCTTTTGGTAGTAAAAACGAGCCGCTAAGTTCTCGCCGCGACGTTCAGAGTATTCGGCCATCGATAGGTCTCGTTCGCCCAACATGTTTTGCACGCGAGCGGATTGTTTTTCTAAGTAGGCGATTTCGTTTTTCGATTCTTGTGGGAACGTTCGGACGATCGATTTTAAAATCTTATCCGCCTTGACCAGTGGCTGGTCGTCGTAGGATGCTCCTTGGTAATTCGAAAGCTGAGCCTCAAGTTCGAGCATATGAGCATCGAACTGGTGTTCGCTGCCTGGATAGTTCCTGCGCAAATCTTCGAGCGTGTCGGCAGCTTCGTAGGTCATGTCCGCTTTTAAGAACGCCTTGGCCAGCGACATGGCGGCATCGTCTGCCAGTTGGCCGGTCGGGTCATCCATGCGAATCTGATGGAGCACGCGTCGGGCTTCTTTGGCGAGCCCGGTTTTTGGGCGTTTTGGATCGTCGATACTGATGAGGCTGTCGGTTTCAGAAAGTTGTAGCCAGTACAGTGCGATGGCGTAGCGGCGATTTTCGGCCATGTCCATGTGCTTAGTGCCGGCGTATTCGTTGACCAGTTTTTCAAAAGCGCGGTTGGCTTGTACGTAACGGTCGGCAAAGAAGTACGATTCGCCTTCGAAGTACAACGCGTCTTCTTCAACCGCCGAACCTCGCCAAGCCGCGGCGGCTAAACGAAAATGGTTGGCTGCGTCGGTGAAGACTGCTTGGTGACGATTGGCATCTGGATCGGATTCTAGCTCAGCCAAACCTTGGTTGTAGATCGCTTCGCCCTGATCGTAGTGCTTGGTTGCTTGATCGGAGCCGCTGCCGAGCCCGCCAGTGATTCGCGTTTTCCATGTCGTGGCGATTTGGTTGGGGGCCAAATCGTCCAACAGCAGTCGGTCACCATCGCGAGCGCCTAGTGGATCCAAATACTCATCCGAGCTGATTTGACGTTTGTCGGATTGTTTTGCGTCGAAGCCAAGGATCGAGTTGGCTTTGTTTTTTGCATTATTGAGCGACTGACATCCATTGCTGATCGTGAGCAAGCAGAGGGTCAGGATACACAGAGTGACCTGGTGTTTCATTTTCGACGTCCTTGTCGGCAATAAAATTCGGTGGTTGGTTTGCATGAGTCGCTTGTCAAGCGGTCACGGTTTATGGAAACGGTTTTTAAAGCTGCTTCATAAACGAATATAATTTTGGCGGATAACCAAGCAGGTGCGTGATATAAAGTTGAATTAGATCACGAATCTCGCTCAGGTCATCGACCGATGTTGGTTCGGTGGTTGTCGAGGTCCATGAACGAAGCTGACGCTCTTTGACTTGATGGGCTTGATTCCAATTGTCTGAATTGGATCCTTGCTGACCAATCTGAGCACCAACCAAATCCAACAAGCTTTGAAAGCCTGTTGTACTGACTTGGACCACGTTCGGTTTTCCTCGCCTGCAAGTCTGACACAAAACGCCGCCTGCGTTGAGGCCAAAGTTGACTTCCGACAGCATAGTTTTTTCTCGCCCGCAACTAACGCAGCGAGTGAGCATCGGGAGTTGGCCGAGCAAATCCAATAGGGACAGTTCGTATTGGAGGATCCGATGGTTCATTTCATTTTCAGAAAAAACGCCTTTGTCCAGCTGAACTAACATTTCGTGGGTCAAATCGAACAATTCCGGCGCTCGTTCACCTTCGTCGGTCAGTGTTCTGATCAGCTCAATGACGTAATAGCCGGCATAAAGCCGCTTTAGATCGCGCTCGCCAGCCCGGAATCGCCGTTCAAGTTTGGCTTCAGTCAGAATGCTTAGCGCGGACGGTTTGTTGATAAAAACGATCTGACAAACTGCTAGCACATCGATCCCGGCGTTGAACGGGCTCTTGGGACGTCGAGCCCCTTTGGCGATCGCCCCAATTCGCCCAAATTCTCGCGTCAGCAAATTCACGATACAGCTGGTTTCGCTGTACTCGGTAACCCGCAATACGATCGCTAAAGATTTTTCTGACGCCATGGGGGTATTCTAAGCGTCGGTGCTTGGGCGTCGAGGGAGTTGGTTGGTTTTGGAATGATAATTCGCTCGCGTTGTCGTAGTAACATGGTTTGCCATTCCATTTGGGTGTGAGCCGAAAGATTGACAACAGGAAGCCGCCAGTGAGTTCGGGTTGATTGGCATCCATTTGCGGTTAACACCTTCCTGCTCAAACTTGCAAATGGTCGCATCCTGTCAAACTCGTGGCCGTCCTTTATCGAATTTGCCGCGTTTTTGCCCCGTGAACTTGCCTTGAGAGTTGTGTTCGACTGGTCGCGAGCGGGTAAGACGAGTAAGATTTGTGGTTTGCTATGACAGCTTAAAACCAGTTTAAAAACCGTAGAAAAATTAAGACGCAGGATATTGAGCCATGCTTTCAGACACCATTCAAGCAGCCCTAAACGTTCAGATCAACGAAGAAATTCACTCGGCATACATTTACCTTGCGATGGCCGCTGAAAGCGATCGCCTAGGACTGCCAGGATTTACTAACTGGTTCAAGCAGCAATACAGCGAAGAACTAGCGCACGCCGACCGGTTTTTTAATTACATCCTTGAACGCGGTGGTGAAGTCAAGCTGACCGCCATCGAAGGGCCAAAGATTAACAATGAAACTCCATTGGAGTTGTTTGAAAAGTCGTTGGCTCACGAGCAGCACATCACGAGTTGCATTTTCAAGTTGAAAGATTTGTCTCGTGCGGAATCAGACCACGCAACGGATAACTTTTTGGAGTGGTTCGTGGCCGAGCAGGTAGAAGAAGAAGCGGCAACACGCGGCGTTTTGGATCAGCTAAAGTTGGTCGACGGCAACCCAAGCGGCTTGTTCTTGATCGACCGGGAGCTGGGCGGCCGCAAGTTTGATTCGACGTCAGACGAAGACTAAGCTGACGACGAGTTTCCGAAAATAAGTTCTCGCATGAAGCTCACACACGAAGATCGTAAAGGCCATCCTCCGCGATTGTCTTTGCGGCTTCACGTTTTTGCGTGAAGCACGCCTTCTTGGTTTTTCAAGTTTAGAATACGGTCAACTAAATTTCAGCTGTGGTGTTTAGAGAGCAGCCTCCAGATTCGTGTTCCTTGTTCCGGTCCTTCGATTCCCAGCCAATCAGAATTCTGCATGCCTCCTGCAAAATCTCCCACCGAAACGACACCTGCCTTAACCCGAAACCAGTTTTTGACTGGCGACGCGGTCGAGGTCGCTAAGTCGTTGCCGGATGCGTGCGTGGATACGATCGTTACCAGTCCGCCTTACTACAAGCAGCGAGACTACGATTCCGATTTGCAGATCGGGCAAGAGAAATCGCCAGAGGCGTACGTGGAGCGTCTCAAAGAACTATTTACTGAACTCCATCGGGTTGTGAAACCGAGCGGCGCGGCGTGGGTGGTGATCGGGGACAAGTACGTTAAAGGCGAGTTGATGGGGATGCCGTGGCGGGTTTGCTTTGCGATCAAAGAGGCCGGTTGGATTTTGCGAAGCGATTGCATTTGGCACAAACCCAACGCCATGCCTTCGGCCTGTAAGACTCGGCCTACCACCGACCACGAGTACATCTTTTTCTTTAGTCGCTCGAAGGATTACTTTTACGACGCCGACTCGATTCGCGAGCCGCATGTGACGTTTTCGGAAGGGTCGAAAATGAAGGGCGGTCGGAAGCACTTTGGTAAACGCAACGGCACACCCGAAAAAGGCAAAAACTCGGGCGACTCAAATTTACACGACGGCCGCTGGGATCAAGCGTTCCATCCGAAAGGCCGCAACAAACGAACCGTTTGGTCGATCTCGTTGTCAAAATGCCGCGAGGCTCACTTCGCCGTTTACCCGGAATCGTTGGTTGAAACCTGCATTAAAGCGACTTGCCCCGAAGACGGCTTGGTGCTTGATCCGTTCTCGGGTGCCGGAACAACGGCATGCACTGCTAAGAAACTGGGCTTCGACTTTCTAGCGATCGACTGCAACGAAGATTATCACAAGATCGCGAAGAAGCGGTTGAGCGAAGTTGAGCGAAGTTGAGCGAAGTTGAGCCGGCCGAGGACTGATAGTCATAGTCGCCTTTCGCTCCGCGAAAGTAGCGCTACCC
>JALZWN010000159.1 GCA_023300235.1 Mariniblastus sp. | reverse complement strand
ATCCAGCTACCTTAAAGTTCAACATTGACAGACCACTAGCCGGTCAATTGCATGGAATCAGCGCGTAAGACAGGCTGGGAAGCCCATCTCCACATTTTTCGCTTCGCCAAAATGGTTTTGGAAGGACCATCTCCACATTTAGGCAAGCCAACAAAAAAAGCCACCGCTGTTTCTAACGATGGCTATTAACTCTTACTATTTCAGCTACTTCTCGACTCTAGCTTTTGCCGATCGCTTTGACTTCGAAACCGATAGTTTCGAGTTCTTCACGGTTGAGCAAGTTACGGCCGTCGAACAAGAACGCTGGCTTACGCATTGACGCGTAAATCGACTTAAAGTCAGCCGTTTTGAACTCGTCCCACTCCGTCAGTACGGCGATCGCGTGAGCACCATCGGCGGCTTTTTCGCAACTGTCGGCGACGCGAACATTGTTGTCGATCAAGTCGCGGTTCATGTCTGAAAGCGTGCCATCGGGATTGGCCATCAAGTAAGTCAGTTCCATCTTGATCTTGGCGATGTCGACTTTCGGATCGTAGATCGTCAGTTTGGCTCGTTCTTCTAACAAGTCACGGCAAACGTAAATCGAAGGCGACTCGCGAGTATCGTTGGTGTCCTTTTTGAAAGCAAAACCGAAGATCGCGATTTCCTTGTCAGAAACCGTGTTGAACATGGTTTTGACGATACGAGTGGAAAAGCGTCGCTTCTGGTAGTCGTTCATGATGACGACTTGTTCCCAATAGGCGGCGACTTCGTCCAAACCAAAGTGGCTGCACAAGTAAACCAAGTTCAAAATGTCTTTTTGGAAACAGCTACCACCGAAACCAACCGACGACTTCAAGAACTTAGGACCGATACGCGAATCAGTTCCGATCGCTTTGGCGACTTCGTCCACGTCCGCGCCGGTTTCTTCGCACAACGCACTGATCGCGTTGATCGACGAAACTCGTTGAGCCAAAAAGGCGTTCGCGGTTAGCTTCGAAAGCTCGCTGCTCCACAAATTCGTTTTGATGATCGAGTCAGGCTTAACCCAACGACCGTAAATGTCGGCTAGTCGATCGATTGCTTCACTCGATTCGCCACCGATCAGCACGCGGTCCGGGTTCAACAAATCTTCAACAGCGGTGCCTTCGGCCAAAAATTCTGGATTGGACAGCACGTCGAAGGAAGCATCGCTATTACCTGCGGTGCTAAGGATTCGCTTGACAGCTTCGGCAGTTCGAACAGGCAGCGTTGATTTCTCAACCACGATTTTGTGGCCTTTGGAAGAGAGTGCGATTTGACGAGCACACTTTTCGACGAACTCAAGGTTGGCTGCTTTACCGGCTCCGATGCCGAATGTTTTGGTAGGCGTGTTTACCGAAATAAACACGATATCAGCCTTGTCGATCGACCCATCGACGTCGGTGGTGAAGTGCAAGTTGCGTCCACGGGCTTCACAAACGACTTCGTGCAAGCCTGGTTCGTAGATTGGTAATTCGTCGCTGTTCCAAGCGGCGATTCGGGCTTCGTTGATGTCAACAACGCGAACTTCGATGTCCGGACATTGTTTGGCGATCATCGCCATGGTTGGTCCGCCCACGTAGCCGGCCCCGATACAACAAATAGTAGTAGTAGGTTTTGATTCTGACATTTTAAAATTGGCAGCGAGATGCTTACCTTAAAACGGATAGGAAATTAGAGGCGATAGTCCAGTCAAAGGGGGTCGATCGAACCATGCAAAAGTGCGGGGAGTATAGTTGTAGCTTAGCTGCGAAAACCAAATTACGAGTATTTTTTTAAAATTCGATTCGGGAAACGTTTCTAAAACGAATTCTTGCCGCAGGATTTCAGTGACTTGCGCCGACTCTTCTTAACCTACGTCCGCCAAATCTAACGCGTGGCCGTACCGCGCAAAGACGAGCTGTCGAAGCCTATCGAGATTCTCATTTTCGAGCTCAGGATCGCTGGCTACCAGTGTTCTGGCGTGTTGTTGTGCTTGAGCCAGAGTATCAGCGTCACGAATCAAATCCGCAATCATTAGCGGAGGAAAACCGCTTTGTTGGGTGCTGAACAAATTTCCAGGACCGCGTATTTTCAAATCGATTTCTGCTAAGTCAAATCCGTTATCGGTTTCGGCGAACGCAGCCAATCTTTCGTTATCATCCGGATTATCGTTACTAGCGAACGCACAAACAAAGCCCGCGTGTCGACCGCGGCTGACTCGGCCTCGTAGCTGATGAAGCTGTGATAAACCAAATCGCTCGGCCGATTCGATCGTCATCACGGTGGCGTTGGAGACATCGATGCCGACTTCGACCACGCCGGTCGCCACGATGACTTGCGTCTTTCCGCTGACAAAATCCGCCATCGCCGCGTCCTTGTCTTCCGGGTTTTGCTTGCCGTGCAAGACATCCAATCGAAACTCTTCCAGCGGCCCGTTGGACAGCGATTCGAATAATCGCTCGGCGCTGCCGAGTCCCGATTCGTCGTCCGCGTCCACTAACGGTGCGACCACGAAACCTTGTCGTCCCTCGCGAAGCTTTTTGCGAAAAAACTCCCACCATTGCTCGCGAGAATGTTCGTGGCCGAGGTACGTGTTCACTTTTTGGCCGATGCCGCTGGTACGATCCAAAACGGAAGTATCCAGGTCACCAAACAACGTCATCGACACCGTTCGCGGGATGGGCGTGGCGGTCATTACGAGGTAATGCGGATCGTGGCCGGATTGCTTGAGCAACGCTCGCTGCTTGACGCCGAATTTGTGTTGTTCGTCGATCACCACTAACCCGAGTTGGTGAAAATCCAATTTGGACGCAACGACGGCTTGCGTGCCGACGACGATGTCGATTTCTCCAGCGGCGATTTTTGCCGATAGCTCGGCTCGCTGCGATTTTTTTAAACTTCCCGTCCACAACCCCAATCGGACACGAGACTTTTGCAATAGCTTGGAGAGCGTTTGAAAGTGTTGTCGAGCCAAAATTTCGGTTGGCGCCATGATGGTGGCTTGATGGCCGTGAGCGACCGCGACCAGCATTGCGCAGAGTGCAACGACGGTTTTGCCGGATCCGACTTCGCCGTGGATCAGGCGGTTCATGGGAAACGGCTGCCGCATGTCGGCCGCGATGTCTTGCAGCACGGTCTGTTGTGATTCGGTTAGCTCAAAGGGTAATCGACCATAGATTCGCGAGCGAATTTTTGGCGTCATGTCCAACGGCGGCGAAACGTTTTGGCCGCGAACGCGTTGGCGGCGAATGGCCAGCGCTAATTGCAACACGAACAGTTCTTGGTAGACCAACCGGTTCCGCGCCGCGTCGACTTCGGATTGGCTTTTGGGCGCATGGATTTGCCGGATCGCGGTGGCGATGTCGCAAACTTCGCTCTGGTCGCGGAGGTTTTGGGGAAACGCTTCTTGCACCAGGTCGGTGAATTGCTCGACCGCCGCGGTGACGATCGCTCGGATTTGTCGCTGACTGACGCCGTCGGTTAGGCGGTAGATCGGGGAGAGCCCCATTTGTTGGCCGTCGGTTTGTTGGCTGGCTTGATCGACGTCCAACCAAATGACGTTCGGGTGGCTCATCTGAAATCGGCCGCCGACGAGTTTTGGTTTGCCGCGAAACAAGACACGCTGGCCGGCTTGGAATCGCTTGAACATAAACGATTGGTTAAACCATATCGCTCGGAGAAATTGGTTTCCTTCGCGGATCAGGACGTACAAAATGTGTTTGCCGTTGCCGGAGAACGTTTGATCGATGTCCGCGATGGTGCCCATCACGTTGGCGGGTTTGTCGGCTTCGAGTGTTTCGATGGGGTCGATTTGGGTGAAGTCGTCGTAGGTGCGAGGAAAGAAAAACAGCAGGTCGGCGGCGGTGCGGAGGCCGAGTTTTTCCAGTAGCGCAGCGCGATGAGGACCGATGCCGGTGAGCTGATGTAACGGCTGAGTCAACGAGGGTTCAGGGGGTGGGTTGGTAGGCTGATCCATTGAGTGGTTGGGGGGGCGATTGACCGTTAGGGTGGACGACGGGTCAATTGTAACTTTGGCTGAGTTGAAATGTAGTGGACGAGGCGAAGAGCGGGATGATGGAAGAAAGTTAACCACGGATGAACACTGATCGACACGGATTTCCAAACGCATGCCAGTGTCTTGCTGTGTCTATCAGTGTTCAACGGTGTTCAACGGTGAGCATCAATTTTTCCACAGTACCGTTCTTGGATCGTTCACGGTTCGCGTCGCACCGAAATCGCGTCATCGTTTAAGTGATCTTTGACCAATTGAAATGCTTGCCAGCGGGTGCTCTGCTGATTAGTAGTTTTATGGGGTAATGAATAAGCCGTTAGAACTGACTGGTCTATTTCTCGCCATTGTTGTTGCTTGTATTGCCAGTAGGTCTGCCGTTTCCAACGGTTGGCGGGGATTCGGGTTGTCGCCGATTTTGGATCGCCAGCTGAAAGAGCAACGGTCGTCAAAAGTTCTTTGCGATCATCTCCGGTATAGTTGTCCGTAGGATGGGCGATTGGGTTCTGGTTCTGGTCGGTGTTCTGGTTCTGTGGCGGCAAAGCTTGCTGCTTTTGCTTGGCGATCGCTTCAAAGGATTTTCGTTTGCTATCGAAATAGCGGACCAGGCCGGCCAATTGCAGGCCCGCGATTGTTTCCTGTTGGATTAATAGGTCGTACTTGGCGGCTACACGATCGGCTTCTTGTTGAGCGGCTGGGAGCTGGCGGTGGATGGTGGCGGCGAGCTGTGGGTCGGTTTCGAACGAGTCCAGGTTCGCCAGCATCATGCCAATCCCGCGAAGCCGTACTGCGTCGGATTTTAGATTTGGAAACGCTTTGGGTTCGAGCGAAGCTTGTAAGCTGGTGCGAGCGGCTTGCAAGTAATTACGGAGATGCCGTAGCCGGCGCGAAAGTCGTTTGTGCAAATAACGTTTGTCTCCGTGGGTGTTGTCGGGGAGCTGGTCGATTTGGTTTTCGGCCAGGCCGAGCGTATGAGCGGCTTGCTGGACGTACCGCTTTGAAAACATTACCGGACGGTACGGGAATTGTTGTAAGTCGTTTTTGGTTCGGAGTGAGTCGACGAAGGTTTGTAGTTCGGCGATTTGGGTTTCTGATTTTTTAAGATAGAAGTCAGCGTCGGCAACGGGATCCGAATCGTTGGATTTGGTTTGAGCGGTTGGCGGAAAGACTTGTGCGGCTGCAATGTTCAACGGGAGTACGACTGCGGTTAGCAGTAAAAGAAGGTTGGTGGGGAAATGGTTCATCAAAGCATTTTGACGTGTTGGGGCCAGAACGGCAAATGGGAACGTTTTGGGTTGTGGTGATGGGCTTCCAGCCTGTCA
>JALZWN010000158.1 GCA_023300235.1 Mariniblastus sp. | reverse complement strand
TCGCTGGAGAAATTAAACCACACCGCGTCTAAATATGGTTGGCTGGTTTCAGCCAAAACCGAATAGATGCCCTCGGTTGCGATGGTGCCAATTGCGGTGCGGTAGTGATCAAAGAAATGTTCGTCCAGCACGTTGCCGGTAACGCGAATGGTCGCCAACGTGCCTTGCGTGGCCGTGGAAACTTGTTTTAGCGAGTACATCGTCACGGCACTGGAGAGCTGAAACAGGCTGACGTGTTCTTTGGTGGCGAGTTCGGTCATGTCGGCCCACAGCGATCGAATCTCAGATTGCGGAATCAGTTTGGTTGGGTCAATTCCAGATAGTTGCTCTTGCGTTTGTCGAATCGTGTCGGCCAGGCCCTTTAGGTCAATCGGGGGCGTGTCGAACTGATCGGCGGTGCTGGCCGATGCGTTGCCAATGCTGGCCAATAAATCGGCGGTACTGCCGATGGTTGAGTCTTCCGCGATCACGCCTTGCGATTTTAGTTCGGTGGCGAGCTCGTTTAGGTAGTAGGTCGATCCGTGAGCTACGTCGCTGACGATTGCCAGTACCGTCAGTGGCGAGACGTGCATCATGGACATCCCCGCCAAATCGATGAAGGTGCCGACGGTTTTTTTGGCGACGTAGTTCTCGGCGGCGGCTTGGGTGGGAGCGTTGGTTTCGGGCGTTTCTTTTTTTACGCCACCGACGTCGTGAGAGACCATGTCGAGCATTTGCTGGACGAAAACGCGATAGGATTTCGAGTCTTGAAACGATCGCGGGACGATCAGCGCGACCGACTCGCCGGCAGCGCCGCTCGCCAGCGCCGCCACACTGCGAACGGTACGTTCGGGGAGCGTGAGCCCGTAAACCACGGATTCGTACAACGATCCGTTTTCCGGCGATGGGTGGTGGCCATCGTTGGTCGCGGGGGCTGCTGCTTGGGGGACGCGGTTTTTGGATTTCTGGGGCGGTTCGATGGCAGTACCTCGTAAGGATAGTGTTTGTCTGGCGGGCTACTGTTCGGGCGGCGTGGTCTTTGCTTTGAAAAAAATTAGGAAGCTAACGACAAAAAGAAAAAACGATGTTTAATCTTGGCGGCGAACGATTGTAGCTACGCGGGCGATTGCGGTTTGGAAACTAGTTGAGGTTGCGTTGAGATCGGTTCTACGGTTCCATCGATGCCGTCGGCTTGTAAGATGGTTTGGCAGCTGGGGCAACGAGATTTTTACCCGCAAATTCGTCGGCCACTCGAAGCGTTTTTTGACAGTTTAGACATTTGAACTCGATCGCCACAGATCCGCCCTGTTCCTGTTAAAATTTTTCGAGAGTTACGCTAGAATGAGTTTAGCCGATTCGAAGTCGGGTGTTCCGCCAGATACGGTTGGCGGACCAAAAAACTCTGGGCATTAAGTCACCCAATCGTGCCTCAATTAAAATCATAACCTGACACCGGCGTCAAAGGAAAACAAACGTGAAACGATATCAAGGATTAATGCGAGACTCTTGGATCGCTTGGATTGTTATCTTCCTGTTCGGTTTGGTGCTGGGCATCGTCAAGCATCCGTTGTTCTTTTCAGCCATTCCGATCGGTGCCTTTGCTTTTTTGTACTTTGGCTTTATGCGCTACGACGAACATGGCAATGCTAAAGAAGGCATGTAGGACTTGTACTAAGCTTAAGAATTGCCTGAGTCATCCGTCCAATTACGGATCAATGAGATAGGAAGTTTTCCGTCGTTGAGTCCATCAAGGCCGTCGAGTTGACCTATCTTTTCTCGGATCTCCTCGCGAGTTACAACGCCCTTTTCGTTTATCGAGTCCAGTAGTGATGCAAACGACAGAGTCAACGTCATCAGGTCTTTTTCGAGATCGTCAATACGCTCTTCGAGTCGTATTGCTCTGTAGTCATTCTTAAGGCTCTTCCATTTTTGCGCGTCTTTGATTCGATTAATCGAAGTGCGGTTAGAGCTGGAGTTTGAGGGGAAAAGGAATTCAAGAAGTCCCATCGTTGTCTTCCTGTTCGCTTTAAAACAGAGGCGTTGCATTTACCGTCTAAAAATCCATCGTTGCCTGAAGACGCGACCAGATGCTTAGACAAGTCAGCGTTTAGTGGCGGAAGTGACGCTTGCCAGCGAACACCATCGGGATGCCATGTTGGTTGCAAGCGTCGATGACTTCTTGGTCTCGCATGCTGCCGCCGGGTTGAATGATCGCGGCGATGCCCGCCTTGGCCGCAAACTCGATCGAATCAGCAAACGGGAAGAATGCATCCGAAGCCAGCACTGAACCTTTGGCTCGATCGCCGGCTTTTTTGATCGACATCTCAACCGAATCGACTCGGCTCATTTGGCCAGCACCCACGCCCACCAACGCCAAGTCTTTCGACAAGCAAATCGCATTGGATTTGATGTAGCGGACCATCGACCAGCCGAACTTGAGTTCTTCCATCAACGCGTCGTCGACGGTTGCTTCGGTCGCGACATTCCACTCGGTGGCGTCTTCGGGTTGATTGTCGATGTCTTGGATCAGCATTCCGCCAAGCAAGAATCGGTATTCCCAGGTCGCTTCGGCGGGGGCCAAGTCGCCGACCTTCAACAGCCGAACGTTTTTTTTCCATTTTGGTTTGGTGGTCAAAATGGATTGGGCTTCCGAAGAAAAGTCAGGCGCAACGATCGCTTCGATAAAGAAGTTCCCGCTGGCTAAAAAGTCAGCGGTTTCAGCGTCGAGGGGTTGGTTCAAGCCGATCACGCTGCCGAAGGCACTGACCGGATCACCCGCAAAGCCTTTGCGGCAAGCTTCGGGCAATGTGTCGGCGATGGCAGCACCGCAAGGGTTGTTGTGTTTGATGACCGCACAAGCTGGTTTGGATTGCAAACGCACGATCGACAACGCGCTGTCTAGGTCTAGCAGGTTGTTGTAGGACAATCCTTTGCCGTTGAGTTGACGAGCATCGACTAGGTTCGCGTCGTGGCAATCGCCGGTGCTGTATAAGGCGGCTTCTTGGTGGCTGTTTTCGCCGTACCGCAAGGTTGCTTTGCGGTGCATGACCAAGCGTTTGGTCGCCGGGAAGGTTTCGCCTTCGGTCTGCCCCGAAAAATACTCGGCGATCGTTTTGTCGTAGTTGGCTGTATGCTGGAACGCTTGTCCCATTAGTTGGCGGCGAGTGGAAGTCGAAGTGCAGCCATCAGCGGAGATTTCGTCCAGCACTTGTGCGTACTGGTCAGGGGCACAAACGATTGTGACGAAGTTGTTGTTCTTGGCAGCGGCGCGGATCAAGCTTGGTCCGCCGATGTCGATTTGTGCGATCGCTTCGTGCTGCAAAACACCGGGGCGAGCGATGGTGGCGGCGAAGGGGTACAGGTTCACCGCGACCAATTCAAATGTTGAAATGCCGTGTTCTTCGAGGGACTGCATGTCACTTTCGTTGTTGCGACGCGCCAAAACGCCGGCGAAAATTTTTGGGTGCAACGTTTTTACTCGGCCGTCCATCATTTCTGGAAACTTCGTATAGTCGGCAACATCGATGACGGGGATGCCGGCGGTTTCAAGGTGACGACGGGTCCCGCCGGTGCTGTAGATTTCCACGCCGGCATCAACGAGGCCTTGAGCAAAATCGACAACGCCCATTTTGTTACTGACGCTGATCAAGGCTCGTTTGATTTGGGGGGAATCCATTGTTTTTCCGGGAAAAGTGTTGCTTGTTGCGGTCGGAGCTGGAGCGAAGTTTTCAGCTTTTTACGCGATTCGAAATTAGCGAAGTAATAAGGGAGCAGGTATTGTCGGAATCGAACGACGTTTCGCAACCGCTGAATCTAAAATAGGCCAAAAAACGCCCCTCTCCCGTGGTAACAAGGGCCGGCCTGTCATAATCGCAGGCCAGCCGAGAGCACTGTCGCTGCCTTTTTTCAGCTTCGTCCAAGTGGCCAGGTTGGCATGCAGGCTGAAGACCGAATATCGCCCAGCGACTGTGTTACGTGCGATTATCTGAGTGTTCCAGCATTTGCGTTTCCGCTGGCCGAAACGATTTCGCAATCAAAATCACACTGGTCACCATCAGCATCATGCCGACCGCTCCGCAGGTCATTGTTACCGGAGGGATCGCGACTGATTCGAGCTGGAACCCTGGCATCTTTTCGGCGGCCAATTTCGCCGTCGCCGTCGCGATCGCCGAGTAATATTTGTCAACGGCGATCGTCAAGCAAATTAATGCACAGACGAGTATGAAAATTCCCATGGATCGCTCAGATTGCATGGGTTACTCCTTGCCTTCGACGGGCGAGTTTTTGTAGCTGAAATCAAGCTTGATTTTTTCTTTGGGCCACTTCTGACCATCGACCTCAACATGCGGGTAAACAAAGTAGTTCAAGGATTTGGTTTGGCTGGCTGGGACAAGCTGGATGTCGCGTCCGGTCGAAAACGTAACTCGATCTCGCGTTAAGTTGCCGCAGAAAAACGACTTCATTTCGGGGTGCTTATCGGCTTCGGAGATATCAACTGGCAACCAGCCCTGCCCGTCCACGTGAAACCAAGCCCAGCAATGGTATCCGCCGATGTTGCCTTCGGGTTTGTCGTTGGGAATTGAAAAACCAATCTGAAAACGAGCAGGAATCTCGCGACTACGAGCCAATGAAATGAACAGGCTGTGAAAGTCAGTGCAGTTGCCGGTTTGACTGTCGCAGGCCCAAATCGAATCGCCATTGCCGTAGCCCGGTTTTGACTTGTCGTACTTCATGTGGTCTTCAACGACTTGGTACAGTAACTCGCCGGCGGCTTGAGGATCTTTGGGGACGCTTTTGTCGGCCAGCAATTCGATTGGCTTGCCTGTTTTGGGGACGAGGCTGTTGGCGTTTAAAAACGGCTGCGACTCGTTTTCGTTAAGCGTTTTTTGGCTGTCGTCCAAACCGGCTTGTTTGCGGCAGACGTTGTATTGCAGCGAGAAGTCGATCGCGGCGGCGCTGGCAGGCTGTTTGATTTCAAAGTAACCAATTTGATTGCCGTAGTCGGCGTCTTGGTTCATTTGCAAGTCAGCGGGTGTCACCTTTTTGGTAAGCTCAACCTGCTGCTGAGGGCTCGACTGAGCCACCGGCATCCAGACTTTCACCGTGGCACCTTCGGGCACTTCCAAGATTTTGGCGCCGTAGGTCATTTCAAACTCGCGGTCGGCTGTGTCAGTCGCTTCGGTCGCCGTTGGGTTGACCGAAGTTTCGGAGTCTGCGACGTATTCGCAACCAGTGAGACAAAGTAGGGGCACGCAAGCAAGCCAGAGAAACTTTTTCATGGGAGTCAGTTTTAAAGTAGACAAACGAAGCAAAAAAATGAATGGCCTTGGCTGCAATGAACTCGCAGCAATCTCGTCCTGATAGGCCCCAATGATACGTGGCGGATTCGGGTTCGAGAACCGGGCAAACGGCATTCGCCTCCCACACAAAATCGAAAAATGTGTAGCGAAGTGCCCCGTGTTTTGCGACGTCTTGATTTTCGGGTTGCTAGATTGCCGAACTCGCTTGGAACCTTGGGGTTGCTCTGCCGACCAACCCAGGGTTTTTGTTGTCACAAAGCACTCGTTTGAAGCGATTTCGACTAATTCGCACCGCGGCATTGCTCTAGAATGCTCGCCGGTATCTCTGACAATGGTAGTCCGCAGCGTCTCCGATTTAGCTTCGCCAAAACGGCGTGACTAAATTGTTGACGCACTCGTTTCCCAATGCGAGATTTCAACCACTCAAACACCACTCAACCGAGGCAAGCAAATGGAAATTCAAAACTCTGAACAACTCGTCGCCAAAAAGTGCGTGCCCTGCGAAGGCGGAGTTGAGCCTTGCACGTTGGATTTTTCCAACCAACAGTTGGCCAATCTGCAAGGTTGGACGCTGACCGATGATCACCAGCGTATTCGCAAGCAATGGACGATGGGGAATTTTCTAGCCGGATTGGCATTCTTTGAAAAGGTTGGAGCTGTCGCGGAAGCCGAAGCTCATCATCCCGACTTGCACTTGGTCGGCTACAAGAATGTGAGCATTGAAATCTGGACGCACGCGATTGGTGGGCTCAGCGAAAACGATTTTATCTTGGCGGCCAAAATTGATCAGATCGAAGTTTAGACCGCCCTGTTCTTTTATCTAACAACCTGTGAGGCTTGGCTTTTTTTGCGTAAGTCTTGTTAACGAAATCAACCCAGAATCGAAACCTAACTACGATGTCTCTCGTCACCGTCCAAGATCTCTCGATCGGATTCCGCGGCCCTAACCTTTTGGACGCAGTCAACTTTCAAATCGAAACTCAACAACGCATCGGCTTGCTCGGTCGCAACGGCGCCGGCAAAACCACGCTCATGAAGATGCTCTCCGGTCGGCAACAGCCGGACTCGGGTTCCATTCAAATCCATCAAGGCGTCCACTTGGCGATGTTGCGTCAGGAAGTCCCTCGGGACATCGAATCGAAAAACTTCGACGTGGTTAAGGCCGGCCTTGCCAAGAATCCGGAGCTCGATTTGGAAGACTGGGAAGCCGAACACGAAGTCGAAAAGATTTTGCAGCGAATGGGGCTGGATCCCGAGGGCCGTTTTGAAAGGCTATCCTCGGGGATGAAGCGTCGCGTCCTGCTCGCACAAGCGTTGGTGTCCAAGCCTGATTTGTTATTGTTGGACGAACCGACCAACCACTTGGACATTGACTCGATCGCTTGGCTGGAAGATTTCTTGCTGAAAATGCGATCGTCGTTCTTGTTTGTGACTCACGACCGGATGTTCTTGCAGCGGCTTTCAAATCGAATTTTGGAAATCGATCGCGGTCGGTTGTTTGACTGGAGCTGCGACTATCAAACGTTTTTGCAACGAAAACAAGACGCCTTGGCCGCCGAAGAAAAGCAGAACGCACTGTTTGATAAAAAGCTGGCCGAAGAAGAAGTCTGGATCCGCAAAGGGATCAAGGCTCGGCGAACCCGCAACGAAGGCCGAGTTCGTGCGCTCAAAGAGATGCGAGCCGAGCGCAGCGAGCGACGTTCGAAAGTCGGAACGTCGAACTTGCAGATTCAAGAGGGGCAACGCAGCGGCAACTTGATTGTCGAAGCGACGGACGTGTCGTTCGAGTATGGCGATCACAAGGTTTTTGAAAACTTCACGACCACCATCATGCGTGAAGACAAAATCGGAATCATCGGCCATAACGGCGCCGGGAAAACGACGTTGTTAAAAACGTTGCTGGGCCAGTTGGAGCCAACCAGTGGTGAGATCAAAGTTGGGACCAACCTGCAGATCGCGTACTTCGATCAGCTGCGGCAGCAATTGGACGAAGAGGAAACCGTGCAACAGAACGTCGGCGGTGAATCGGATTCGGTTGTCGTTAACGGTGTGAAGAAACACGTGTTGGGCTACCTGCAAGACTTTTTGTTCGCCCCTGAGCGGGCTCGGACGCAGGTTAAGTTTTTGTCCGGCGGTGAAAAGAATCGAATCTTGCTGGCCAAGTTATTTGCGCAGCCGGCCAACGTGATTGTGTTGGACGAACCGACCAACGATTTGGATTCCGAAACGCTGGAGCTGTTGGAAGAACGACTGGTGCAGTTCACCGGTACGGTGTTGATGGTCAGCCACGATCGTGCATTTTTGAATAATGTGGTGACCAGTACGATCGTGTTCGAGCCCGAAGGCTTACGCGAGTACGTGGGCGGCTACGATGATTGGCAGCATCAATTGGCGGCGCGGAGTGCGATCATGGAAACGAAAAAGCCATCGGCCAAGCTGGCAAAGACGGGCAAGAAAAAACGCAAAGCCGACGACAAGCCAAAGAAGTTGTCGTTTAAAGAGCAACAAGAACTCGACAAGCTGCCAGGTAGTATTGAAACGCTTGAAGCGTCGATCGAGACGTTGACGCAGACGATGGCCGATCCCGGATTTTACCAAGGCGCCAAGGATGAAATCGCGAGTGTTCAGCAGCAGATGAGCAAGTTGAATGAAGATTTAAAAGCGGCTTACGCGCGTTGGGAAGAGCTTGAAGCTCAGGTGTCTTAGCCGACGGTTCGGTTATAACGCTTGTGTGATAACACGGCAAAACGTTTGCGAAATCCGACGTAAAGCTGGCTGCTGGCTAACGGGTAGCTGGTCGAGAAAGTTTGGTTGGCATTGAATGCTTGAATTTTTACCGGTGACCGTAACGATAGAGTGTTAGCGGCTGAAACCTGTGTACCGCGTGGGATCGTTCAGCTGGATTGAATTCCTTGGAGAGTTATCGATGGCAAAAGGCGATCACCTGATGGTTTCGTATGGAGCCTACCAACACCATGCAATCGACATGGGCGATGGTCGAGTGATTCAATATGGCGGCGGCGAGTTGGTGGCAAATCACGAAGTCGAGATCGTGCCGTTTGAAGCGTTGGCAGCCAAAGGCGAAGTGTTTGTTTTAGGCGGCGCTGCTGAGTTTTCAGTCGACCAGATCATCAAACGAGCCGTCAGCCGGATGGGCGAAAAGAATTACTCGTTGCTCGGTAATAACTGTGAGCACTTCGTTAACTGGTGTCGGACAGGCCAAGCGGATAGTTTGCAGGTCGACCGTACAATGCGGCGGCTGGCTGCTTGTGCGGCCAAGCTTTCGGCAAAGTCGAGCGTAAAGTTCGTGTCGAAGCGTTTTGGGGCAGTCGCCGGCAGTCAACTCATAAAGCGGCGAACACCGTTGTTCTTATTGGCCGATGCGGCTCAGTTAGGGGCGGAAATCGTGGCATCCAGTCGCGGCGCGGACGCGGAGACTTCTGAAAAGGTTGGCATGGCGACGGGGTTGAGTGCTTCGGTTGGAATTGGCTTGGTAACGGCCGGGCCGTTGGGCGCCGTTGCAGGGGCTGGGCTCTGGGCCTTCGGTGAAATCGCGGGACGCGGTGCGGTGAAGGATTCGCAGCCGAACGAGTGAGTGGCGTTGGCTCCGGCCACCGGGCTTGCTGATAAAAAAATCGCGAAGCTGAAAAAAAGTGGCGACAGTGCTTCCGGCCTGGCTTAAACGCGCGGCAGGCTGGAAGCACTGTCGCCACAGGTTTCTGGTTAGCGTGACGCGTTACCACAACACCCATTGCGATTTGTCTTGCAGCCATTCGGGCATCGACTCGAGTTCCTTGTCGCTCGGAGGGCCAGTCAATCGAACGGGGCCCTCGTTTGTGATCGCAACAGTGTGTTCAAAATGAGCGCTGTTGGAATCGTCGGCCGTTACGATCGTCCACTCGTCGTCGAGCATCCCAACTTCTTTTGTGCCTTCGTTGACCATCGGCTCGATCGCTAACACCGTCCCCGGGCGCAAGTCAAAATCCATCGACATCATGGCTTCTTTGCTATAGTAGTTTGGCACGGACGGTTCTTCGTGCAGCTCTTTGCCAATCCCATGGCCGGTCAATTCTTCCACGACATGGAAGCCGGCGTCGTTGACGAACTTTTCCATCTGTTTGCATACGCCACTCCACTGCGTTTCGTGGTCGATCAATTTAATCGCCAAATCTAATGTGTCTTTGGTGACTTGCAGTAGTCGCTGGGATGTCTTGTCGATTTCGCCAATTGCATGAGTCAGCGCCGCGTCGCCGCACCAACCTTTGATCCGGCAACCTGTGTCCACTGATACGATATCGCCGTCGACCAGTACGCGGTCGTTAGGAATGCCGTGGACAACTTCTTCGTTGACTGAGATGCAGGTTTCAGCCGGGAACGGGGGCGTTCCATAGTTTAAGAACAATGGGTGAGCTTGGTGCCGATCGAACGTGTCGATGTAGACCTGGTTAATCTCACCAGTGGTAACACCGGCTTTGATGATCCGAGCAGCGGCTTGATGAGCCTCCCAGACGATCAGGCCCGCGGCTCGCATTTTCTTGATTTCGCGAGCGGATCTCAGTTCGCGTGTGGGTTTAGAGTTCATGTTGTTTTGCCGATTTGGGTGGGTTTTCGAGCCGATGATCATGACCGAATCGTACTGTAAATTCAATAAGCGTTCTGGGCCCGGTCGTCAGATAAGGCCCCTAATTGGCCTAATCAGACCGCGGTGACTTATCGGTTGCAATTGGCTTGCATTCGTCTACGATACGCGACCTAGCGGGACGTTTGAAAAGGATTTTGGCCCCCCCAGGTATTTCTCCGCTCCTCTTTCAGGCTGTTGTTCGTTTTATGTTGTTTAGCCAGCTCACTGTCTATTGCGTATTAATTGCGCTGGCCTCTTTGTTTGGTGGTTCGTTGACTTCACTGGTCAAACTGACTCATCGTCGAATTCAGCTGACGCTCAGCCTGGTGTCAGGCGTGATGCTGGGGGTTGCGTTATTGGCCTTGCTGCCGCATTCGATCCATTTGCTGGGCAGTCCCGAAACGGCGCTGATTACTTGCTTGGTCGGGCTGTTGTTCATGTTCTTCATGATTCGGATGTTCCATTTCCATCAGCATGATTTGGCGGTCGACAGCGAGCACACTCACACGCAAAAGGAACTTTGCGATCACGCTCACGATCACCATCACGTCCACTGCGATGACCATGATGGCGAGATGGATTTTTCGTGGTTGGGGCTGTGCTTTGGTTTGGCGGTTCACACGATCATCGATGGAGTGGCGCTCGCCGCGGCGGTGCAGACGACTTCGCCGATCGGTTATTCGATCGGCGGACTTGGGGTGTTTTTGGCAATTCTATTGCACAAGCCACTGGATGCTCTCTCGATCACGTCATTGATGTCCGCCAAAGGTTGGTCACCGTCACGACAGTTGATAGTGAACGTGATCTTTTGCCTGATGTGTCCGTTGGGGGCGATGGTGTTCGCGATGACGGTCGAGCAATACGGGCAATGGCGAGACGTCGTGCTTGGTTTTGCGTTGGCTTTTTCGGCTGGGATTTTTTTGTGTATTTCGCTGGGGGATTTGCTGCCCGAAGTGCACTTTCACTCGCATGACCGAGTGCAGTTGTCGATCATGTTGTTGCTTGGGGTTTTGGTCGCGTTCATGATCGAATTAACGCACAGCCATGGGGCGGCGCCGGGTCAATTGCCGGCAGGTGGCGGCAGCGAGATTGTTCGAAGCGAATAGATCTGAGTGTTCTGGTAGCCCGGCGCGTTTCGGCCCGTTAATTTAGCATGCTTTGGCGAAGCCTAAGGAGTGTGGAGATGGGCTTCCAGAGTGTCTGCGCGCATGACAGGCTGGAAACCATCACCACATTTCCTCGCTGACACGTCGGGCTACCATTTGGGTTCTTCCGGGAATTAAGTGGCAAGAGCTCGTATGGCTAGTTTTACGAACGCCGGCCGCCCCGGATGGGGCCGTCCTAGGTAGCTCGGGGTGGCAGCCCTGATTTAGTGTTGGCAGCATCTCACTCGCGCCGGATGGGGCCGACTTCGGCCCGCTGTAGACTTGGCATTAAGCCAAGGTTGGCCCCATCCGGGGCGTAGGTTTTTTGATGGGGCGTTGCTCGGGGCTCCCACCCCGAGCTATCGAAGTCGCCCCCATCCGGGGTGAAAACAACCACTAAATTCCCGGAAGAACCCAAACGATAGGCCACTGCCCTCGTATCCGAACAACTAGCGGCGGCAGGGGGAGAATGAGCCCCTGCGGAGAGTCGAGTTACTTTAATCGATCAACTACGGGATCTGCTTATCAAGATCCCAGCCGTCTTTCAGCACCGCGTTTTTGACCAAGATCGGGATGCTGTCGCGAATCACACACACTGGATGCGTCAGTTCGGTTTGCTCTCGGTTGCTTGAGTTGACGATACGAACGTTCTTGCCAATCGAAACATTCTTGTCGATGATCGCGTTTTCGATCACGGTGCCTTCGCCGATTTCCATCGCGACTTCACGCGGGGTTTTGCGAGCGTCATAGAAATCGCAACCCATAATGATCGAATTCTTGATCACGACATTTGGTTGGATGATTGTACGCAAACCAATCACGCTGTTTTCGATCACCGCTCCTTCGCCGATCACGCAGCCGTTGGAGATCAAGCTGTCGTTGACGGTGGCGTTGGCCATCCGCGTCGGCGGCAAGAAACGGGCACGTGTATAAATCGGAGCCGCGGAGTTCATCAAGTCAAACTCGGCATTGGCGCTGGCCAAGTTCAAGTTTGCTTCGAAGAATGATCGGATGGTTCCGATGTCTTCCCAGTAGCCGTCAAACAAGTGCATGTTGACGTGGTTTGACTTGATCGTGGCCGGGAAAACTTCTTTACCAAAGTCGGTGTAAGTGGATCCGCTGAGCATTTCAAAAAGTAGGTCGCGGTTGAAAACGTAGATCCCCATGCTGGCGATGCAGTCACGTCCTTTTGGGTCGATGCCACGTGCTTTGATCCAATCCAAGTCGGTTGAAACGGCCTCGATCGCTTCCTCGGTCTTTGGTTTTTCGACAAAGTCAACCACGCGGCCGCTGTCGTTTACTTGCACCACTCCGAAGCCTTTGGCGTCTTCACGAGAAACGGGCATGCAGGAAATCGTCACGTCCGCGCCGCTGGCTTTATGGGCGTCGATCAGTTTCTCGTAGTCCATCCGGTACAGTTGATCACCAGAGAGGACCACAACATGGTCGATCCCCGGTTGGTTGAAGTAGGCCAAGTTCTTGCGGACAGCGTCGGCGGTGCCTTCATACCAATCGGATTCGTTGCTGGGGGTTTCCTGAGCGGCCAGCAGTTCGACAAATCCTCCGCGGAAATGATCAAACGAATACGTGCGACGGATGTGGGCGTGCAGACTGACTGACATAAATTGAGTCAGCACGTAAATCCGATTGATGCCGCTGTTGATGCAGTTGGAAATCGGAATGTCGATCAGACGATAGTTTCCCGCCAACGGAACCGCGGGCTTGCTCCTGATCGCGGTTAGTGGTGCTAAACGTGTTCCCTGACCACCACCAAGAATCAACGCTACCGTTTTACCCATTTCTAACTTCCAAGGCACTAAGTGTTAGACTGCAGACAATGTGAACGTCCAAGCAAACTACCTGAGCAGTTTGAAGGCACAAATTCACGAGACATGTTTTCTTTCATCCTCAGTTTATGGCGTTTCTTCGGGTTAACAAGAGGAGCGAACGTGCCAAGCTCGTATCGTAACAAAGTCAGCTGGAGTCAGCTGGAGTCGATATGGTTAGACGTAAGAGCAACCAGTGACGGCTAAGTCCGTTGCAGCGGAGGAAACGGATGGGGACGCGGAGGAGGCAGCCACGAGTCTTGAAGATCGGCATCACTCCGAGATTCATCGCTTTATTCGCCGCGTTTTCGTGGTCTGGAACGCTCTGCTAAACCAGCAAGCTGTTTAACGACCGAAACTCTCGCTATGCTTTAGCTTCGCACCAATCGCCAGCAGCGATGAATCCGGCGGTTGCGGAAGTCTTCGGGGACCGAAGCTTTACTGATTTCGCGGAATTCAAATCCCAAAGATTTAATGAAATCTTCATCAAACTTAAACCGCCGAAAGTTCGTGGAAAAGTAAACCACGCCCTGTGGGGCCACGATTTTTTTCAAAAGCTCAAAAATCGAAACGTAGCCAATCTGCACATCCCAATCGCTGTCGGTTCGCTTGCTGTTGGAATAAGTCGGTGGATCGCAAACGACCAGGTCGTATTGTTTCCGTTGGCGAGCAGCGGTTTCGAGGAACTCGATCGTATCGCTGGCGATGAATTGATGCTGTTGCGAACCCAAGCCGTTGACTTCGAAGTTCTCGCCGGCCCAGTCGAGGTACGTTCGCGATAGGTCGACAGTCGTCGTTGATTTGGCTCCACCGGCGGCCGCGTAAACCGAAAACGCGCCGGTGTATGCGAATAGGTTTAGCATGCGTTTGCCGGCGGCTTCTTGCATCACCATCTTGCGGGCGACCCGGTGGTCCAAGAACAAACCTGTGTCGACGTAGTCGGAGAAGTTCACCAAGAATTTTAAGCCGCCTTCGTGAACGACGATTTTGCGACCGGCGTCGTCAAGTTTTTTATACTGGCCGGTGGTGTCGCCTTTGCGTCGTTGTTTCAGGTGCGTATTTGCAAGCGGTACGTCAAGCGACGCAGCTGCCGTTTCCCGCATCAGGTCCAGCCAAGCTCGGTGCCGCGCGAGGTCGCGGTCGTGCGGCCGTTCGTACTCGGTGATGTGCAAATAGTTTTCGTAGCGATCGACCACCAACGGAATCTCGGGAATGTCGCGCTCGTACAAACGAAAGCAAGTGATGCCGCGTTTGGTCGGCCAACGGCGAAGGTGGCGAGCCCGTTTGACGAGCCGGTTTTTAAACAAGCCGGCTTGTTCGCGGTCTTTGGCATTGATCGAACCGAACACCGGTTGGATCGCGGGCTTGGGGGAGATGGGTTGGTTTGCGATTTCAGGTTGGTTTGGAGCCGCTGTTGGAGCTGGCGCAGCGATCTCTGATTCTTGTGAATCGCTGTCGGTCAGTTCAACGGGTGGCATCAGCGGCGCCACTGGAGTTGCTGGCTCGCTGGCTGAAATGACTTCCATCGGGATCTTGGCTGGTCTTGTCGGTTGGTTTGTCGGTTGGTTTGTCGGTTGGTTTGTCGGTTGGTTTGTCGGTTGGTTTGTCGGCGGAGTGATGGTCGTAGCCGCGGGGGTCGGTGGGGCTGGATCGACGGGCGCTTCGACGGATGCCGGTGGTTGAACTGCGGGCTCTTCGGCTCGCTGCCGGATCATGCTGGGCGGTTTGGGGCCGAGGAACTGGTAGTAGCAGCATTCGATCCGACCATTGAAAAGCTTCCTGCGACGCGTGGCTTGCTTTTGTACGATCCGTTCGAAGCGAGGCATGTTGGTGATCAAGAACAAAGACCAAGTCGGCAGTCGTTGCATGACTTCGGGAATGCTCTCGTATAATCCAATCAAGCGATCGTGTTCTTCCAGCCGTTCACCGTACGGCGGATTGGTCACGATGCAACCGTATTCTTCGTCGCTGGCAAATTGATCGAACGGTTGTTCGGTAAACCGAATCGCGTCCGAAACTCCGGCTTGACGAGCGTGATAGTGGGCGAGGCTGAGGACGTCGGGGTCGCGATCGGAGGCGACGATGTTGAGCGGCAGATCGAGTTTGCGTTGGGCTTTGGCTTGTTTGCGAGCGTCTTCCCAAGTGCGTTGGTGGATCACCGGCCAGTCGGTGCTGGCGAAGGCTCGTTTGAGGCCCGGTGCGATGTTGCGGGCTTGTAACGCAGCTTCGATCGCGATCGTACCCGACCCGCAAAACGGATCGGATAAAGTTCGGCTGGCGTTCCAAACGCTCAAGTTCACCAGCGCCGCGGCCAAGGTTTCTTTTAGCGGCGCGGGGGCGGTCAGCTTTCGGTAACCTCGTTTGTGCAGGCTGGGGCCGGTGGTGTCGAGCGTTACAACGGCTTCGTCTTTGAGTAGCGCGACTTCGACTTTGTAGATCGCGCCGGTCTCTTCGAGCGTTTCTGTTTTGTGGAAAGTTCGCAGGCTTTCGACGAGTGCTTTTTTGACGGTGCGTTGGACCGCGGGCACGCTGGTGAGCTGCGACAGTCGCGAACGCCCGATGACGGGGAACTGCCCATCGATCGGAATGTACTGGCTCCAATCGAACGCTTTGACTGTATCAAATAACGCGTCAAAATCCGGCGAGTCGAAACGTTGGACTTCCACCAAGACTCGGTCGGCGGTTCGCAGCCAGATATTGGTTTCGCATACGGCGGTCCAATCGCCTTCAAAGCCAATTCGCCCGGGTGTTAACACGCGGGCTTGGTAGCCTAGGGCGATCAGTTCGCGTTTGACAATCGCTTCGAGTCCAAAAGCGCAGGCAGCGATTAGTTTCACGGATTTTCCTCAGGGCGTCAGCAGCTGCTGGCTTGGTTTTAAAAACCCATACTCTAATCCCGCCGATAAATAGTTCAATCGAGCAAGTGAGGATTTGTGGCTGAGAGGCTGGTTTAGGCTGGAGGGACCGGTCAGGCTGTGCCAGGCCAATTCCTGCAAGGGTTTGGTGGGGACTTGGCGGCGGAGCTGTGACGCGAGGGGGCCGTTTGGTTCACATTCACGGTTTGGTGGGCAAACGCTGGCTGATATCAGGGCGAATCAATTTTAAAAATTTACGATTCCCAATGAATGGTAGTCCGATGTGTTAGCGAGGGGTTTCACGGGTTCCTCGCTAACCGGCCAGTTGATTTAGTCAGCAACCCCGTCCACTAGAATTAATGCTAGACTGCCTGCGCGCATGACAGGCTGGAAGCGCTGGAAGCACTATCACCACTTTTTTTGGGCTTCGCCAAAAACTTTTAAATCAACCAGCCCTAGCGCGGAGGGCTAGCGTAACACTCTGCTTCAAAGGCTGACTCGCCCTGCGGCTGACCTACGCTGGCTTGTCTTTGGTTCTTGTTATGTTTTGTGGCTTGCGTCGGAACTTGCTAGCGTTGTCTGCCCGCCCCACTTCAGGCGCTTGTAAAAACCATTTAAAATTTAATCTTGGCCTCCAAATTTTGATCTGCTACCGTACGCCACCGCCGATAACTAGTAGTAGGAATCGGCGATTAAAATAAATCAAACTGGCCCACATGATGTCGGCCAGAATCGACAAAGGATGTCAAATATGAACCATGAAATGGAATTCGATATCAACGTGCACATTCGTTGGATGATTCGTCGTGATATGGCGGAAGTACTGGATATTGAGCAAGCGAGTTTTGAGTTCCCATGGCTCGAAGAAGATTTCTTGCGTTGCTTGCGTCAGCGGAACTGCATCGGCATGGTTGCCGAGTACGATGAGCGAGTGGTGGGGTTCATGGTTTATGAATTGCACAAAGAGCAGCTTCACGTGTTGAACTTCTCGGTTCGCCCGGACGTTCGCCGCCGTGGCGTTGGTCAGCAAATGGTAAACAAGCTGATCGGCAAACTCTCACGTCGCGGCCGCAACCGAATTGGCCTGGAGATTCGCGAGACGAACCTGGCCGCTCAGATGTTCTTTAAGAATCTTGACTTCCGGGCGATTAGCGTGCTGCGGGATTACTACGACGACACCGTTGAAGATGCTTACGTGATGCAGTATCGTTTCGAAGAGGAAGCTGTCGAGCCGGTCGAAATGGTCAACCGAATCACTCGCATGGCGGGTTAGGACTGTCAGTCAATTAGAAAATTCAAAAGGGCGTTGATTTGATCAACGCCCTTTTTTTGTTGTCGATCTTAATGCTTGTCTTAGTCTTAATCCTACTCTTACTCCCGCCTCTACTGAGGCAGTGTCAAGATTTCCGGATGATTAACTTCAATCTCTAGTAGTTCATCCACCCAAATCCTCAAGTCATTTTCGTACTCGGTAGACAGGTCGTTTTTAATCAATTGGCGATGAAACGCCGCGGCACCGAACTCGATCAAGTTCGCGGTTTCGGCGTCGGCCAATCGAGTTTGTGGGTCCGGGTCGATCATGCCAGCCAGCAACGACATCAATAAGTCATTGTCGGCGAGTTCTCTGGGGACAAATTCTCCCAAACGATCTTTCAGCGTGCGTTTGGCTTCGACCAGTTGCTTATAGTCGTTCATGTTGGCGAATATTGGTTGGCCGGCCAGCAATTCGAGCAGGACAAACCCGAGGCTTGCCAAGTCGCTACGCGGGGTGATTTTCCCGCCTTCGAGCACTTCCAGTGCGGCATAGGTCGGCGTGCAAGTTCGTTTTTGCGGCGGGTCGGAGATTGCGAAAGCCGAACCGATGTCAATGATCTTTGAATGCCCGGTTCGCTTGAGCATGATGTTACCGGGCTTGATATCGCTGTGCACGATGTTTTGCCGGTGCATCGCCGCCAATGCTTCCAAGCATTCACGCACGATCGCGACCGCGAATCCGGACCGAAATCGAGGCTGAACCGGTCCTTCGGTGATCAGCACGTCGTTAATGTAGTCCCAGCGTTCGGTCGTAAAGTGCGGCTTCAAATCTGACAGCAGATCCGGTTTCAGCAATCGGCGCAAGTCAAAGCCTTCGACCCACTCCATCACCATCATCCGGATGCGGTCACGGTCGAGAAAGTTTTCAACGACCAAGAGGTTTTCGTGTTGAATCTGCGCGACCGCCGCAGCGACTCGACCAATTCTGGCCATGTCAGAATCGTAGTGAACGGGCGTCGCATAGCGTTCGGGCGAAAAAACTTTCAGCGCGACTGGCAACGTGAACCCGTCTGCCCCGCGGCGTTCGGTCAAATAAACCACGCCTTGGCCTCCGGCACCGATTTTGGTTAGCAGGCGAAGGTGTGAAGTCCAGCTGTGCCGTTTTTCTTGCAGGATACGATCGTATCGCGATATTAGTTCGCCGCAGCGACCGGTGGGGACTGATTCACCGGGCACCGCTTGGGTGACCGTTGGTTCCAGTAAGATTTGCGATTCATCCAGAAAACGAGTTTCATCGTCTAGGTTGATCGGCGCTTGCTCGAAGTCATCGTCAAAGGGATCGGTGTCAGACAATATCGGGCTCGAGAAGGAGGTGTAAGTCAAGGATGGCGGTGGAGCGGTATTATAACCGTTGAATCCACTATCGCCCAGATTCACCCAGCTTAAATTAATTCGATTCGGTGGTCAGGATGTGGAAAGCCCAGTTCTTTATTGACTTGATTCAGTAGGGATGACTTTTGTTCGTATCTGTTTACGTTTTCTAAAAAAAGATCCACCGTTGTGGGCACCCGAAGGGGTGATTGTGCGCCGACGTGAGGCGAGATAATTACGTTTTCCATCATCCACAGCTCAGAATCAACGGGCAGCGGTTCCGGATCAACCACATCAAATCCTACGCCACTCAGCCGCCCAGTGTTCAAGCAATCGACCATCGCTTGCGTATCTACCACGCTGCCACGGCCCACATTGATCAGGTAGGCCCCTTTTTTCATCAATCCAAACTGTTTCGCGGCCAGCAGCTGTTCGTTCATTTCCGAAAGTGGCAGCGTAACGATCACGACGTCCGCATCTGGCAAAAGCGAATCCAGTTCATCGGCTGCGTGTACCGATTCCACAATGCCCTCGCCAACCAGCGGTCGTCCGGGTTCAGGGTAAAAGTCCGTCGCCACGATCGAGTCGGTCAATGGCCGCAAGACGCGGGCGATGCGTTGACCGTTGCCACCGAACCCAACGATCAAAACTTTTTTGCCGTACAGGTTGTCCGTCGGCCGGCGGATGAATTCTTTTTTGGCTTGAGCTTTAAAAAACACGTTCGTGCGGCGGATCAAACCCATCAACAAGGCCAAGGTTTGCTCGGACACTTGCCTGGCGAATAATCCCGAGCACCCACTGACCAAAATGTCCGAAGCGATCACTTCGGGAGTCAGGCAGTGGTCGAGCCCTGCCGCGGATGATTGGATCCAATCCAGTTTGCCGGCTTTGACGACCGCGGGCCAGTCGACGGGGACCTTCGCGTGACCAAAGAAAATATCTGCTTCGAAAATATTTTCTGCGATCTGTTCTTGTTCTGATGCGATGATCTCAAAGCGTCCGTCCAGTTGCGAACGCATTTTTTGCACAAGGGTTTCGGAGACAGGGAAACAAGTCACGATCGTTGGAGGCATTGTTATTTGGTTCGGTAGTCGGGAGATCGGGTTTACATTACGTTGCAGGAGCCCCAAAATTTACCATCAAGCATCCCGATGCGGAAGATTCTCTGTCGCGTTGAGGTTGTGAATTTATCCATCGCCTCGGTTTTCGCCAGCGGCGACGTAACGCAACCGGGGCTATTGCTCAAGCGGATCAAAAATTCATCGCCTGGTTGGATTGCTCAAGAAACTAAAATTTGTTGCTGTTGAAATTCGCATGGTGTGATTTTTTCAGCGATTTAACCACAGGATGTCCAGCCGTGTCCACTGAATCAATCTCGATCGCCGACGCTCAATCCCAAGTCGATCAATGGATCAAATCGATCGGCGTGCGATACTTTTCGGAGCTAACTAATTTGGCTCAGCTGGTCGAAGAGGTCGGCGAGCTGGCTCGGGTGATCTCGCGGACCTACGGCGAGCAGAGTTTTAAAGACTCCGAGGGGAATCCGGAGTTGGCTGATGAAATGGCGGACGTGTTGTTTGTTTTGATCTGTTTGGCCAACCAAACGGGCGTGGATTTGACCGATGCGTTTCAGAAAAACCTTGTGAAAAAGACCGTTCGGGACAAAGATCGCCATCACAACAATCCCAAACTCAAGTAAGATCTGGGACGCTTTATTTCAGCCTTGCGCTAAGAGCCGTTTTGGCGGTTATGGCGGTTTTGGCGATGGTGGCTTGTTGATTTAGTCGGATTTCAAACGCGGCTTAATAAATCAACAATCCTCTAGCGACGGTTGAACCAACCGAAACAGTGGCGAACGTCTAATCCTAAAATCGTTTTCGAGGGAACCCGAGTCCATCATGAGCATTACCATCATGCGTAAGGTCGCGTTTTGCGCCGGCCACCGATTGCTCAACCACGAAGGCAAATGTGCGAACTTGCATGGCCATAATTATTTGGTCGAGTTCCATATCACGGGTAACGAGGTGGACGATCTGGGCCGCGTGGTGGACTTCGCAGACGTCAAGCGTTTGTTCAAAGGCTGGATCGACGACCATTGGGATCACGGGATGATTTTGTGGGACGCCGACGAAAACGCATTGGCGGCGGTCGAGCAGGTTCGGCCGAATAAGATTTATCGCTTGCCGTACAACCCGACTGCCGAAAATTTGGCTCGGTACCTGTTGACCAAGATTGGGCCTCAGCTGGTTTCAACGATTCGCGGTTACGATTTGATCGTGTCCAAAGTCGTTGTCTGGGAAACTGACAATGCCTTCGCTGAAGTCACTGCCGACATCAGCCAACATCAATCCGACGCGATGCTGAATCAAGTCAACGGCTACAAGCGAGACTAAGGTTACGCAGTTGGGTAACATGATCTCGCCGTTGCAACACGTTTTATTACAAGGGCAACACGGGCTCAGCTCAAAACAGCTCGTCCTTATTGATGCATAAAACAGCTAATCGGGTCCACGCATGCCACAGCCTACCGACAATCCGTTCCAAGCGCCGATCCAGCCGAGCACTCCCAAGACACCGGTTCCCGCCAACGACGAGGTCTTGGACTTTATTGCCCTGGCCAAGAAGTGGGAGAAATATCGTTTGATCTACAACGGGGTTTTGGTTGTAGAGACAGTCGGGCTTGCAATCGTAGCGATCATTTTCAACGGCGTTTTGGTGCTGCCTATATTGGCCGTGGCCGCTGTCTTTGGCGCGGTCGTTTGCAACTTCTTCTTTTTGCTCGGCCCGGCATTAGATGGGTACTGCCAGTGGATTTTCGGCACCCGAAAACCAATCTTCGGCCAAGTCATCCTGGCAGCCGGGGTCACGTTTACAATGCTGCTGGCCGCCGCCACGGTGCTTGGCGTGTAAGTAACTGTGGTTGTAGGCGGTTGGCCAAAGCAGTTTTAGGGGGGGCGTAATACTACCCCGGCGCATTATCTGACTGGGACGATTTGGCCCAGAGGTTAATGTTGGCGTCTTGGGCCACGCGATCGATGTTTGAAAGCTCGGCTTCGGTGAACGAGAGGTTGTTCACTGCACCGGCGCAGTCGATGATCTGTGAGGGCTTCGAGGCTCCGATCAAAGCGGTCGTGATGCCTTCGTTTCGCAATACCCAGGCGATCGCCATCTGAGCCAGCGTTTGGTCTCGGCCGCTGGCCATCTCGTTTAGTTCTTTGATTGCGGCAAGCGTCGGAACGGACAGCTGGTCTTCCCACAACGATTTGTTTTGGGCCATCCGACTGTCGCTGGGGATGCCGCCGAGGTACTTGCTGGTCAGCAGTCCTTGAGCCAGGGGCGTGAAGGCAATCGAGCCGACGCCGAGGTCTTTGAGGGTGTCTTTAAGGCCATCGTTTTCGACCCAGCGGTTGAGGATGTTGTAGGCTGGCTGATGAATCAAGCACGGTGTGCCAAGGTCTTTCAAGATCGCGACGGCTTCTTTGGTTTTTTCCGAATTGTACGAACTGATGCCCGCGTACAACGCTTTGCCTGAACGCACGATGCGATCCAGTGCGCCCATGGTTTCTTCCAGCGGTGTGTCGGGATCGAAGCGATGTGAATAAAAAATGTCGACGTAGTCGAGCCCCATGCGTTTGAGTGATTGGTCGCAAGAAGCGATCAGGTATTTCCGACTGCCCATTTCGCCGTAGGGGCCTGGCCACATGTCGTAGCCGGCTTTGGAAGAAATGATCAGTTCGTCGCGATAGCCGTGGAAGTCCGTCGCCAAAATCTGGCCGAACGCTTTCTCGGCACTTCCCGCTGGCGGGCCGTAGTTGTTGGCGAGGTCAAAATGCGTGATGCCGTGGTCGAACGCGGTTTGGCACATCGCTCGTTTTACATCGTGCGGAGTGTCGTGACCAAAATTGTGCCACAGCCCAAGTGAAACCGCGGGCAACTTCAAACCCGAGTTGCCACAGCGGCGATAAGGCATGTTTTCGTAGCGAGTCGAAGCGGGGTTGTAAGTCACGTTGGCTGATTCCTAACGAGGCGTGGTTTCTTTGAATGCCGAGAATTCACTAACTTAACTCACGGGCTTTCAGATTGACAACCGTCAGTGGCGGAAGAGATCTAGCGCGGAGTCATCTAGGCTGGTGTCTATCCAAGGAACGGTTGAGGAGAGATTGGTTGAGAGATTTGTTAAGTGCACGTTCGCTTTGTGAGAATGCGGGCCTGATTGTTCGCCCATGCAAACGCTTCTTTCGCGGAGCGAAAGGCGACTATCTGCGCATGACTAAATCAGCAGGCCCATCAGCAAGGGACCGAGCGTCAGCGAGAACAAATGGAAGCCCAACGCGTGAGCGAGGAACTTGTGGTGATGGGCTTCTAGCCTGTCATTTGCATGTGGGCAGCGCGTAAGACAGGCTGGAAGCCCATCTCCACATTTCTTAGGCTTCGCCGAAGCTACTTTTCTTTTTTCTTCTGCAGCACCATTTCGATTGTGCCGTCGTTGTCGCTAAGGCTCAGCCAGTCGTCTTGGCAGCGAACGTACAGTTGCCCGTCGCCTTTGGCGGTGAATTCGCCTTTGACGCCCAGTTCAAATGGTTTTCCAAGTTTGAAATCGTTCAACAGCACACCGATCAAACGGCCTTGCCCGCTGGAAGATCCGTCGGCGTCCACTTCGCCGGTCGGTTCAAATTGCCAATCGCCGGTTGTTTCAAAAGTGTACGTCGTCCCGTTGGCGACGATCGCCTTGGTCGCTTGCCAGCCGGATTGGGCGTTTACTTTTGCTTTCACCCTTCGGCTGCCGGCGAGTTTTCTGGGCTTCGCGTTCCAGTCCCAGGCACACAAATCCGCTCGATATCCGTTGCCAAAGTTTTCGATAAACTGATCGTACTCAAACGAAATTTCTTTCGCGATGGGGCCAAAGGCTTGGTCAAACGAATCGTTACGTTTCTTCATCAGGTTGATGCCGAGCGTCCGAAAGCGTTTTGAATAGTTGGGGTTACTGGCCAGCAGATGACAAAGTGCCCAACGCCATGAGTAGGCTTCCCACGAGTCGCCGGTCTTTTGTCCCAACGCGACAATCTCTTTTAGCCTCTTGGGTTCGGCGGTGGATAGGTACTCGGCGACATACGGAGAAATATCGACCTCCAAGTTGCCTTTTTTCCAATACTGCCCCATCTCGGCCATCCCTTCGGAGTACCAAGTCGGGCCGGTGCTGCCGAATGTTTGCACGCAGAACGCATGCACGGCTTCGTGCTGAGCGATATCTTGGTTGTTGCAGGAGTAGACAACGGCTCTGGCTTTGGTGCGTGAGACGGTTGAAAGCGTCACACCAGCTGGTTCGAGAATCTTTGCCCGACCGCGTTCAGGGATCGGTTGTCCTGTCCATTCTGCCAAGTCGCGAATGACGTAGCACTCGATCGTCGCGCGAGGTTGAGCCTGGTAGTAGCCGCCGACCAAGTCATACATGGTTTCGAGTTTCGCCAGTAACACTTGAGCTTGTCGGTCGGAGATGTCGGTGTGTAGCGCAAAGTGTGCCGACCGTTTAACGCGAGCCGGTTTGGGTTCGTCCGAAAGGTGGCTGAACTTGTTGTTTAATTGCTCGTTAAATTCCTTGGTCAGCGAATCGCGCGGAGCGGTTAGCTTTACTTTGATTTTTGCAAGCATTTTTTCGCCAGTGGCGAACGTAATGGCGGTGGCTTCGACCACTTCATCACCGGGGGCCACGCGAGCCAAACTGTCGTCATCAATCACAAGGGTAGCTGTTTCGGCAACTTTCAGTGACAGTTGATTTTTTTTGAACCAGTCCGATGGGGTAACTTTAAGTTGTAACCGATGGTTTTTGAACGCCACGACTCGCCCCAGAATCGTCGCGTTCGCAAAGTCGCTTTTGTTACTGGGGGGCTCGGCCACATCGATTTTGGGGTCCGCTTCTCCGTCAATCAGTTGTGCTGTTTCGATGTTCGATTCGGTTTTGCCGAGGGCGTTGAGTTTGCATTGGACCTTCACCATCATGCCTTGCTCGATCAGCTTGAATGGGATTTCGCCAGTAACGCGAATGACCGTGTTGTCTTGAAACTTTGTTCGGCGACCGTCGATCATGACGACTGGATTCGTCCGATCTTGAAACTGATAAGGCGCTGCGTCACCGGAAGACGTTTTGATCGAAATCAAGCCGCCCTTCACCTCGGTCACGGTCCCTTTGACTTGCTCGCGACTCCTTCTCTGGGCCATCACCAGCGGAGCGCTGTAGCTGATCAGGCAAGCGATGGTTAAAACCCAGCAGCTGATTTTTGAGCCCCAAGCAGCGGTGGAAATGGACGAGCGATTTTGAGGGCCGAAAAGAATGTTTGCTAAGGCGGTCAATGTGCTAACTCGATTGAAAAATGTGTGCGGTGCTTCTTATCGCGGCGGCAATGCCAACGCCGTTGCTATCAAAGTATACCACTGCTGGCCAGGCTCGTAGGGGCAGACGTCAGGGGGGGCAGTTTTGTAAATCAGGAAGCCGGTATAAATGGTGGCTCGACGCGTTAGCGAGAATTTTAACCGGTTCCTCGCTATCGTGTCGGGATGGCAGAGCACCCAGTTATATAAAAACTTTCCCCAGTTATATGAAACTAGTTTTACCCTGCGAAAAACAGTTTTACCCTGCGTGAGCGATGTTGGCCGGAAGTGTGCAGCCAACAGCACTTCCATTGCGTGGCAGGACACAGGTTTGAAGATGCGTCTCTGGTTTCGGCGGTTCGTTGCAGGGGCGGGGTTGCTCGGGGCAATTGCCTTGGATTGGCCGCCACGCGCCAAATTGTCTCTCGAACCATGACAACCGGCTTTTTCGCAGTGACTTTCATATAAACCGGCTTTCAACCGATAAATCAAGCAAACCAGTGACGGTTGCGGCGAGAATTTCATGGGGTTTGCAATGCAAAATCGACGTTTTTCGTTGGCCCATTCGCAATTGGCGACTATCCTTACGACATCACGGATCCGCAGAAATTGCGCAACCCGTGCAAGTTATTTTCAGTACATTGATTCGATAGACCCTTTATCCCCCCGGGATCAAACCGACGCGGGCAAGGCTTCGGTTTCCATATCAAGGAGTTCTTCTGATGAGAACAAGCATGACGAATTGGTTTAAATTTTCATTGGCACTGTTGGTGTGCTCGATGGTCGTATCTTCTGCAACCGCTCAAGATCAGTCCAGCCAAACCAGCGAAGCAACGGAGCAGGTAGAAACCAGCGAAGCCCAATCGCAAGATGAAACCAAAGGAAAGAAAAAGCCACGCACGAAAGAAGAGCGGGCAGCTCTTAAGGAAGCCAAAGCAGAAGCACTGCGGTTGGGGCGTTTCTACAAAACCCAGTCAGCAGTCGAAGGTTTTGAGCCCGTCGATATGTACGACGGAATTGCCAACGGCGATGTTAAGGTAACGATCAAGACGATCAGCTCGGCTGATTCAAACTTCTTCGTTAAGAACATGACTGACAAGCCTCTTGCCATCAAAATGCCAAAAGCGTTTTCCGCTGTACCTGTCGCTCGCCAATTCGGTGGCGGCGGTGGTGGTGGTAACTTCGGCGGCGGTGGTGGCGGTCGCGGCGGCGGCGGTTTCGGTGGCGGCGGAGGCCAGCAAGGCATCGGTGGCGGCTTCGGCGGCGGC
>JALZWN010000157.1 GCA_023300235.1 Mariniblastus sp. | reverse complement strand
TTCAGGATTCAGGATTCAGGATTCAGGATTCAGGATTCAGGATTCAGGATTCAGGATTCAGGATTCAGGATTCGCTCTTCCGAGGAGCTGCAAAGGC
Source organism: Mariniblastus sp. (assembly GCA_023300235.1). Taxonomy (GTDB): domain Bacteria; phylum Planctomycetota; class Planctomycetia; order Pirellulales; family Pirellulaceae; genus Mariniblastus. The sequence goes on along the minus strand of JALZWN010000157.1, from coordinate 18,812 downwards.
CAAGGGCCTGACCATTTATCTAGCCCAGCCGAAGGAACTCAAAGTTCCGCAGGGCTGGGGCCGCATCGCAAGATACATTCAAAGGGCCAACGGCCCGGCAGTTAGAGAACCTACCGTAGTACCATTTAACTGCCGCACCGTTGGCCCTTTGTGCGTAGAAAGGCATCCCAACCCAGCCTCGCAAATCTTCGATTTTTAGGCTGGGCTAGAGAAACTGCCAGCCCCTTGGGCTTAAACGATTCTCTTTAGTTGCTATCGGTAAGCGTTCTCAACGCTCAAAAAACACTCCCCATTGAAAGGAAGCATCCCGAAATCATTCGTCTCTGCCACTAACCCCCGGAGGAACCTCAGAATCAGGGGCAGCAGTTGAGAGGACAAACGACACCTTTGTTACTCTCTGACGATTACTTGGCTTTGCCTTGATAGTCGAGATCGTCAAGCAGCTGCTGGCTGCGAAGTCGATATAGCCCGTTTGAGATATTGTTCATCGACTTCTGAAGCTCTTCGTAAGGCCGGAACTGCAAATTATAAACGCCCTTATTGGACCCTTCGTCATCCACGAAACGAAACCACTGAAACCCGATACAGTTTGGCGTGCCCAACATTTCCATCGCGAAATTTTCAAAATGCTGCACACGCTCTTTCTGAGTAGGCACGACCCAGCCAGCGCCGTTTTCGTTTTCTAAACCACTGTTAGCAGCCTTGGCATAGAACTCAGTGATCAAAAACGGCTTCTTGCCTTTCGCTTTCCACATCGCTCGCACTCTTTGCGGCGGCACCCAATCGCGATAAAAGTTGATGCTAATTACATCACTGTATTTACCAACGGCCTCGATGATGTGCGGGTTGTACTTCGCGGACGCATGCAGTCGTTCACCAAGAATGATATGATTGGGGTCGTTTTTTCTGAGTGCACTGGTCACAATTTGATAGTAACGATCTACCAAGAATCCCATGTATTCAAGTTCATCTTCTTCCGATATTTCGGACGCGCGGCGACCGTGCTTGTTTTGCAGCCATTGCTTGGCAGCTTGATGAATCGCGTTGCTCGCCGGCAGTCGTAAACTTTCCTTGAGCTGAATTGTCTTGTGAAATGGTATTTCGTTATCGGTAAAATGCCCTAGCACCCAGGGGTTGTTTTTGTAGGCGGCTGCTTTCCTTGCTTTCTTTTCCACAAACGGCTGAAAACGAGGATCGAACACAGGCAGTAAATCGTTTTCGAGATAGCTTCGTTTGACTTCAGGGGTAATGTTTTTAAATTCAAGGACAAAATTCCAACGAGGTGTGAATGGAATATTTTTGATCGACTCATCCGACCAAGAGCCCATGTGGTTGAAGCCGATTTCTTTAATGTCTTGGGGTAGGTTGAGCTTGGGCGTTTCGGTAACCGAATTTAAGCCGAACCCAAAAAAGGCATAACCTTCGGGATCAACGAGCATCCAGTAGTCATCAATTTTTTCAGTTCGAAAATATCCGGTCCGCTTCATGCGCCATTTTTTCCACCCGCCGAACTTACCTAGCGATTCTCGGCCTGGCACTTTGCCCGGGCTAATGCCTGCGAACTTTCCACGTTCGGTATCTGAATAGTGAATGGAAGTGGAAATCCCGTCACTCGCTCCGCCGAACTCCAGCAGCAATCGAGGACGTTCCGACGAAACACTGCTTTCATCCGAAGCGATTTCAAGTGTCTTTTTGGTGACTTCGCCTGGGGCAAGCACAAACGTCAACGACCTAACGTTTTTTCGTTGGGCTTTTCTGACGGCATCAGTAACGTCAATCAACAACCGGCCCCCTCCCATTGCTGGAGACTTGGTGACCGCTGTCACGTTCGCCGGTTTACGGTCCCACGAGATTTGAGACTCTCGCCAGTCGGCTTGGCTTACCCCCACCCAAATCGGAACCTCCACGGCCTTGACGATCGTACAGTCAAGCACGGCTGATTCAACAACTGCCTTTGTTTTCGAAAGGTCAAATTGCACGTAACAAAGGCGGTCTTGTTTTCCAGATTTGCTCTTTTTGAGTTCCAGAATTTCAGCATCGCCAAAATTGGATTTTTTTTCACGCCCATAAACGTGAGCAGCCTGCGTTGCCGGCAGGGTCAAGCTGGACTGAGCGAATGCTACCGGAGCAAGGCCTTGGAAAGTTAATGCTGCCGCAAGGACAAGTTTAGGTAAATTCATCGTCACGAAATTCATTCTTTTGGTTGGTGAGTTTGGAAATAATCACCCGGCTGAACGATGGTTCGCACAGTTCAGCCGGGCAATTTAGTTATCGCCGAGAATATCAAACTGAAAAAAAGCAGTTCGGAGTTTGTCGGTGCCCCTTTCTACTCCGCCTTCACCTGGTCTTTGCCCTGATCGACTGATTTCCCATCGTCATGAGATATGGTGACTTCATGACCTGCTTCGCCGAGCAGTTTGGTGATCGCGTCATCAAGTTCATCACCGCGAACATCTTTGAAACGGATCACGCCTTTGGCATCGACAACGTAAAGCGTTGGCCAACTTTTGATTCCCCATTTAATGGCGATTGGTCCCGAAGTACCGCCCTTGCCACCCCAGAAACTACGCCATGTGACGTTTTTCTTTTTAATCGCCTCACGAAGTTCTTCAAGTTCTGGATCACTATTAACACCAATCAACGCAAAAGGCTTATCGGCCAATTGTTTCACGAGCGACCGCTCGTGTGGAAACATCCGGTTGCAAGGGCCTCACCAATCGCCCCAAAACGAAATCACACGGACCTGACCGTCGTAGTCACTTAGCTTGAAATTCTTGCCATCGATATCAACGCCGTCGATATCGGGCACTGGTTTTCCGATTTCGAGTTTTTTAGCGAATTCAATTGACGCCAAGAGGTCGGCATAAACTGCACCCGCTCCGTCAGTCGCAGCAGGATAGGTGGTGCAGATCAATTCTCGCAAGCTCAGGGCTTCCTTTAAGACTGCCTCTGCGGCTTCACCAGTCAGCCCTTCAGCTCGCCCTCTAAGCACCTCGTGTAGCTCGTAACAGGCCGTTGCTTTAACGGATTCCAACGAAGTTTTTTCGCGGACGGATTTGAATGCGGCTTCTGCCTCTTCGCTTGGCAAAGCACCTTTGACCATAAAAGCGTACTCGTTGAACCCTTCGTTTTGCCAACAATTTTCAACCAGCAGCCTTGATATTTTGTTAGTGCCTTTTTTTCTCCCCCCACGACGGTACCACCATTTGATCACTTCCATCCCGTCGTCAGAGCCATTGGCTTCGCGAACCAAAACGGCAAATCGTGGCCAATACGGTTCGACCGTTGGTAGTGACTTAAAAACAATACGCTTTTCTGTTTTTGTCGGAGCGGTTCTGTAACGCTTCATGTAAGCGCTCATTTTCACTTTAAAGTCTTTCGAGATTTCGTCCAGCGTCATCTGGCCGAACGGATCTTCATCGCTTGCTTGCGTGGCCACTTCGGCCTTATTTTGCTCGCCCGCTACCGTTGGCTTTGGTTTTTCAGCGGCTTCTGTGGCTTGTGCAAAAACGTCATTTTCAAAACAGCACAACAGTGCTATCGCAAGGCTCAAGTGCAACCACCGCGGCTTCCAACTCATAAACTCTCTCCGGTCTTTTTACGACGTTTAGTAAGTTTCAAATCTTAGTGTTTATCCCAATACTTCGCGACAATGCAGAAAAACGCATCGCTCAAAAAGCTCTTCGGATCGGCTCGTAATGTTACATGCTGGTTGCAGCAAATCCTACAACAAAACGCATTCGTTTGCTAAATAACGTTTGCCCTGTCCATTTTTGACTGCTTAAGATTCGGTTTAGTTTTCGAGATTGAGTGAGCGCAGATTCTTTGAGTCTGTTGGTATACATACACGCTTGTTCTTCCGCTTAGTCACGCCAACTTTATGAACTTCTGCGGCGGTCATTCTAATTCATTTAATCAATAGCTTCGGCATCACTTAATGCTTTTGCCTTGCACCACCAAGGTCTCCAAGCGAGACTCGATCACGTCACCTGCGACCGGAGATGCAGTTCTGGGCTGCTGCACATCTTGCTACTTCTGCTGCCGCTACCACAATTTTTTCTTAGACATCGGATCGCCAACGTACTCGCGGTAGATCGTGGAATCCGGTTCTGCTTTCATGAGGCCCTTTGCGATGAAGCCCATCGCCAACCCAGCCACCAAGCCACCGATGTGAGCCAAGTGCGCCACGCCGCCGAGTTCGCTGCCTCCGCCCGCGAAGAATCCTTGATAGACCTGCAACACGGACCATAGCCCAATTACAAAAACAGCCGGAATAGAAACGATCATGTAAAACACGATCGCTTTGACTTTATTTCTAGGAAACAAAACCACGTACGCGCCAAGGATTCCCCAGATCGCTCCGGAAGCGCCGAGGCTTGGAATCACGCTGTCGTACGAAACCATCAGCTGTGCAAACGCGGCCACTAATCCGCTAACAATGTAAAAAACGAAAAACCAGAAATGGCCAAACCGATGTTCAATGTTGTCGCCAAAGATCCACAAGTAAAGCATATTGCCAAAGATATGACCAATTCCACCATGCATAAACATGTGCGTCAACAACGTCAGATAAATGATCGGCGGCCCCGGCGCTTGCGGGATGGCATGGTCCTCGCCGGCGACGGTCACGATTTGCGTTTCAATCAAATCGTTTCCTGACATGATCTCTTGCGGAATAACACTCCACCCGTAGGTAATCGATTCGTCAGACAGTTGCAGCAAGAAGACAACAATATTGATCGCCAACAAAAACCAGGTCACATAGGCGGGACCGGAAATGCCTCGATTGTCGTCGGCAATAGGAAATAGCATTTACTGATTCGCTTGATTGAAGAAACGGATATCGATTTCAGAACGATGCAAGAATGTACCGACTGTGCCCATTGATGATAGGAACAACCAAGCAAAGCTAGGACGCCTACGAACTCACTTTTTGTCTGTTTCACCAAGCTGTACAAATCGGAAGCGTTGAAAGGCCCTACCTCCAGAAATCTCGCTGCTGTCGTTTCACACATTTCAGCGACGGCACAGGCAAGCCCCTGAACCAAAGCTACAAGAAAACCGAACCGTTCATCAACGTAGCCGGGGGGGCATTTGTGATGGACCAAACCAAAGTGAAAAGAGCAACGACAACCTTGGCATCAACGATCAAAAGATACCGCCTCAGCAACGCCAACTGCTCCTCGGTCCGTTTTACTTCCGCAGCATCTTCACAGCGACTGACCACCAACCGGGTTGCACCAACTGCCGATACGGTGAATCGACAGGAAGCTCCTTCATCAGGTAGTTGTGAGCAAACGCTAAGTTGTGATACGGCAACGATGGGAACATGTGATGCAACGCATGGTATTGAATCGCAAACGGAAAAAACAACCACGTCAGAGGATCACGTCCGACATAATTACATGAATCCATAATGTGTTCCGATACGCTCAACCGATCACCGTCGCCTTCGAAGTGATGGTCGGCCAATTGACGAAGCTGATTCATCACAACAACCGTCGCACCCAAGACGTACAGCATCGGCATCCGGGTCCACGGATGGATTCCTCCAAATACCGCTAACGGAATCAGGAGTGCTCGAACAAAGCAAGCCAGTTCCAACCAAGCGAATGTTTTTCGGTCGATGGCGCCGATCGGACGTTGATATTTGTAGTTAAACGTGAACGCCGATAGATGACGCAGCGTGAAATCTCGAATACCGGGAGTGATAAAGGTTAGCGGCGCTAAAAGAAATCTTAGAAACACGACCAGTGGAAACACGGCCACGAACAAGAAGTACAGAACCAAGTTCATCACGCTACCGCGCGGACAAACGTTAACCACGTACTCAGGATCCTCAGGCGTGCCGTAGACTTTCTGGGAATGGTGGTCTCGGTGGTGCCCCGTAAAAAACGTCGACGGCGTAAGCGTGGGAATTCCAATCAACAAATTCCAAGCCACCTTAAAGGACGTTTGCTCGTGGCCGCCAAGATGTGCTACTTCGTGGACTAACGAACCAACGCGATACAGCCAAAACACCGCGAACACGTAACCGACGAGCTGCCAAACCGAAAATGGTTCGGCCAGCATGAAGACCGTTGCCGAGCCATAGGCAATCGCACCGCTAACGAGCATGTCTCGCCAATAGATAATCGGTTTGACTTGGTGAAAGTCTTGATCAGCATCTTTCAGTTTCGCGCGCACATCGCGCACCCAGTCTACGGGCAGGGGAGCAGAGGACATAGAGATTCCAAGGGAGAGGCGTTGAAAGAGGAGCCCAAGTTGTCCTCCATGGCGACCACTTTGTCAATTTGACTTGGTAGGTTTGCCCAAACGATTGGCAAAACGTTCCCTCGATCGATCCTTCATGATGCTAAAGTCGACTCTAGCGGCAAATCCAAGACATTGCACTCAACGCCAAGTTTCGAAAAAACATCCACTGCGGCGATAAACTCATTACAACACAGAACGTCAATGTTCGCGTCACCGACACAAAAAGCCTCCTGACCATCTGGCTTGATGAGCGATCCTGTTCTTTCAAGATCCTGGTTTGCTGCAACCAACATCGCAATAACGCCGGTCAAAAGAAACAAAAACTTCAATCGCAACTGAAGCTTCACGCCTCAGAACCACCTTATTCGCTCATCTTCAATTCAAAATTCCCAGCCGGCTTCCATTCGGGAATCCCTTTTTCTTTAAGCTGCTTTTCATACCGAATCGCAAACGGTTGTTCCTCTTGCGACAAAGTTGGCAAGCCTTCATTTACCATCAACGGCTTGGCTGACTCCCACCACTTGTCGAAACTGCCTTGCATCTTCGCAACAACGTCGGGATTCGCTGACGCGACATTATGGGTCTCACCGGGATCCGTCGCAATGTCGTACAACTCCGAATGATTCACCAATCGCCATCGCTCGGACCGGACCGCACACTTTTTGTATTTCCCGCGGTCTCGTTTGCCAGCATTCCAGCGACCGCAATGCACGAACAATTCGCGATCAGCCCAATCGACTTTTTCTGATTTAAACAGTGGAAGCAAGGAACGCCCGTCCAACGCCTGCATTTCTTCGGGCAATTTTGCGCCGGCAAGTTCCACCAACGTTGGAAAAATATCAATGTGTGCCGTCAGCTCTTCGATATCCAAGCCTTCGTGCAACTTGCCTTTCCAAAAGAAGAACGCTGGAACATGAGTACCACCTTCATTGGGCGAATTTTTGCCACCTTTCATTCCAAAATTGAAATGCCTGACCTTTTCACCTTTGAACTTCCCGCTCAGGTGAGTCGCGCCGTTGTCGGTCATAAAGATGACCAACGTGTTGTCCAGAGCCTGCCAATGTTCAAGCTTCTGCAGCAACAAACCAACATTGTCATCGATATTCTCGATCATCCCGAAACGGTTCGCGCTCTTTTTGTCGTAACCGAGTTGAACGAATCGTTGATAGTAACTTTTGGGAGCAACCAGGGGAGCATGAGGGGCATTGAGCGAGATGTAAGTGAAGAACGGGATACCCGCTTGATGCTTTTCTTTCGTCCAGTTCAACGCGGCTTGGAAGAAAACGTTGGTGCAGTAGCCCTTGGTTTTAACCACCGTATCGTTATGCAACAAAACGTTGTCAAAGTATACATTTTCGCTGTTTGGCGGAAAATCGCCTAGCCGCACCTGACCGATACCGCCCGCCCCGTGCATCAACACTTCATCAAACCCACGACTCTGCGGCAAATACGGTACTTCATCACCTAGGTGCCACTTTCCAAACAACCCCGTCGCGTAGCCGGCCGACTTGAGCGCCTGCGGTAATGTGTGGACATCCAAAGCCATCCGTTCGCGTTGAAAAATCGTATGAGTAACGCCGACCTTAAAAGGCGGTCGACCGCTCATCAAAGCCGATCGAGTCGGCGCACAAGTCGGACTGACGTGGTAGTCGGCCAGCCGAGTCGATTTGTGATACAGTCGATCGATGTGCGGCGTCTTCACGACTTCGCTGCCCATGCAACTCAGATCGCCCATGCCCTGATCGTCCGTCAAAACGAAAACGATATTCGGACGTGAGCCACTCAATGAATCCGCAGCCACAGCCTGCGCTTTCGTTTGCGGCGTGAAATAAAACAATGCCACCATCCAGATCGCAGCAACCGTCAACACATTTTCAGATCGATTCATCGACGCAATATTTTCTTTAAAAGAACAAACTTTAGCTCGGACGATTCGACGTCAAGCCTGATAGTGGCGACAGTACTTCCAGCCTGACATGTACGTCCAACCGACTGGGACTAACGTCACCACACACAATCGCAGACTCACCCGCAACGTTTTGGCTTCCCCGAAGAAACCTACTTCACACTTCCTGCTGGCGCGGCTTTGGGCATCTCTTTTGGTATCTTTCTTCCTGCTTGTTTGGCATCCTTAGCCGAATTGGTTTTATTTAATTTCTTATTTTGTTTTTCATTTTTCGGCTGCCGCTTTAACGCCTCTTTTTCGGAGATCGGTACGTTGCGGTCAAACAGCGTGCCGTAGCGTTGATAATCGTTGTAGGGAACCGCATCCTGTTTCCAGTTCGCACACTGGTTCTCATAGCGGGCTCGCATTTCTTGCAACGCCGCACCGCCTTCGGCAGTGGTGGCCAAATTTTTCAACTCAAGCGAATCGTTTTGCAAATCATACAACTCTTCCATCGGTTTCATCTTATCATCGCCATACCACCAGTAGGTGTATTTGTGCTGCCGAGTCACGCAACTCATGCAGTGTCCGGCCAACGGACCGTAAAGATTCATCAACGCCAGTTGCTCGTGGCCGCCTTCGTTCGGATTTTGCAACAAACCCATCCAGCTCTTCCCATCGACGTTGCCAGGAATCTCTAAACCCGCAATGTCCAACAACGTCGGCATCACGTCGATGTTTCCCGTCAGTCGATCGCAACGGATTTGCTGGCCGTTGAGCGGGCTGCGCGGGTCGTAGATAATCAGCGGGCACCGAGAGGACTCTTCCATCGGCAACACCTTAGACCCGTAACCGTGAGAACCACAAATGAACCCGTTATCGCTGGTAAAGATCACGATCGTGTTATCCTCTACGCCCTGCTTCTTCAACTCATCGCGGACCATCCCAATCGCATAATCGACTCCATAAACCTGTTGATGGTACTTTGCCATTTGGCCATCGTAGTCGGTATCGTACTCCCACTCGCTCCACCGAGCGTACTGCCGCGACTGCTTGCCTTGCGGGGCCATGTGCTTGCCAAACTCACGACCGTAGTTCTTTGGTTTAGTAAACGTTTTGCCTGCATAAATGTGGTTAAACCGAGGGTCAGGCGTGGCTGGTTTGTGAGGTGCCTTAAAGCTGATCGAGAGGCAAAAGGGCTTTCCTTTCTTGGCGGCATCGCGAATCACATCTTGTCCAAACGCTCCGTACGACAAAGTCGAGTGCGGATACTTAGCGGCGTACTTTGCCATCGACTTATTTTTTTTGGTCGCGTACTGAGTCTGACCTGGCCCACCGCCCCAGTAGTCGAAATCACTTTTGCAAAGCCCTTTGCCTTTAACCACGATCCCAAACTTGCCCGCAAAAGCAGTTAGATAACCAGCCTCTCGCAGCAGCACCGGATAAGACTTCGCCCAAATTTCTGGGTGCATATTGCCGTGCGAAAAGTTGCAACCAGTTTTGTATTCGTACATCCCCGTAAAAACATTGGACCGACTGGCCATACAAATCGCCGTCGTGTTGTAGTGTTTGTCAAACGCTACGCCATCTTTGGCCAGCTGATCCATGTTCGGCGTTTGAACGTCCTTGTTTCCATAATTCCCGACGGAGTAAGTACTCTGATCGTCCGAAAACAAAAATACAATATTTGGTTTTGACGGGCTTTCCTGAGCCTGCACCGCGATCTCCCAAAAATTCATTTGCAAAACAATGGCTGCAACGACCAAGAAGAAACTACTAACAGGTTTCATGATTTTCTCTGACTAAATGATTTATAAAAAAATTGGCAGGAACAACGCTTACACATCTCTAACCAAAATCCCAAGCTCTAAAAAAACTTGACGATTCAACCGTGAGCGAGGATTAACGTAAAACGTCCTCTCCGAGGCGTACTACGCTGTGCCAAACGTGGCTGCCGCCAATCAATCGATTTCGTAAACCTTCAACGGCCAACTCACAACAACTAAAACGATCACTTCACTTTCACCTTCGCCGGCGGCTTGCGACCGAAGCCCGGATCGTAAACCGGAATCTCCATTCCCGCTGGCGTTTGCCAGCCGTCGTTAGGTTGATGAGTCACGTAAGCGTAATAAGGGGTGGCTGTAAGATCAGGGCCAATGAAAGTTGGGGACAGCTTGGTAATCCCCTTTTTCAAGCTAACTTTAAAGGTAACCTCTTTGGCTCCGACTGGAATATCTTTGGTTTGATCAATGTCACCAATTTCCATTCGAGCCTGTTTGTAATTGAACGCTTTACCGTAAGTCCCATCGTTGATGCCCTTGTCGGCTTCCACTGGCCAGCGACGAAGCGAAATTTCGTATTCACCGTCCTGTTCGACTTCGATCGCCCAAAACGATTTTTCCGCAACACTTCCATTGCGAACGTGATTCTGACTCCACGGCGGAAGCTTATCGATCAACCAATCATGCGACGAAAGCGAAACGACTGGCGAACGATCCGAACCGATGACCATGTAGCTGGTCAAACTGTGTTCCTTAGAAACATCATCCCAAAATTTATCGTACTCACCCCGCAGTTGCTTGACGACTTCAGGATACTCTTTCGCCAGATCCTCTACCTGTTTGGAATCCGCTTTCAAGTCAAACAGTTCTTCGCCATTGACCAAACGCCAGCGATCGGTCATCACGGCACTTTTCCGCCATTTGATCGGATCCACCACTCGTTGTGACTCGACAATCAAAGCGCGTTCAGGCCAGTTCACTCCATCGGTGTGGAGCAAATCACGAATGTCGCTGCCGTCGAACTTTATTTCAGGAGCACTCAAACCACAAAGTTGAATAAAGGTTGGCAGCACGTCGATGTGAGCAGTCAAACGCTCAACCCGCTTACCCGCTTCGATTTTTCCATTGGGCCAGCGAATCATAAAAGGAACCCGGTGCCCGCCTTCGTACTCAGAGTTCTTCATCCCTCGCATGCCGCCGTCGTAACCGCGACCGCCCTTGATACCGCCAGCGGTTCCGTTGTCGGTCATGAACACAAGGATCGTGTTGTCCGCCAAACCTTCGTCGTCGAGCAACTTCATGAGCTTGGCCATGTTATCGTCGATGTTCGTGATCATCCCGTAGAACTCCGGAATCGATACTTGTGGATTGCCTGCGTACGGCTTCGAGTATTCCTCGGGCGAATAGTAAGGGCTATGAGGAGCGTTGGTGGAGATATACGCAAAGAACGGCTTGTCTTTATTATCTTTGATGAATTTCATTCCTTCATCAAACCAAATGTCCGTGCAGAAACCTTCAAACCGTTGGTGCTTGCCATTCACGATATAGGTATCGTCAAAGTAATCGTTGCCCCAGTAATCAGGTGCTTGCCCAACCCCACCCGCACCGTGATAAACACAGTGCTTGAATCCTCGATCTTCCGGTCGGTAGGGATAGCAATCGCCAAGATGCCACTTTCCGAACATACCCGTCGCATATCCATTGGCACCGAATACATCGGCCATCGTGACTTCACGACGACGAAGCATACTGCGGCCTTGCACCGTATGCCACACGCCAACGCGATCAGAATAACGTCCCGTCATCAACGCTGACCGAGTCGGCGCGCAAGTTGGATCGACGTGAAAGTTGTTCAGCAACGTCGCTTGTGTCGAAAGCTTATCCAACGTGGGTGTCTTAATCGCCGGGTTACCGGTAAAGGCTAAGTCACCGTAGCCTTGGTCGTCCGTAATGACGACCACCACATTGGGCTGCTTTGGTTCTTGGGCATTGACCGAAGGTACGGCGACCAACATCAAGGCAAACATTCCTAGTAAGCGTTTCATCTGCATAGCTCTTATTTCATTTTTTAAAGTTATTGATTGTTTGATTCGACTGCCCGCTTTTCAAATGACACTTTAATCACCGTGTCAAATTCATTAAGCGGTTTGGTAGGAAGCGTTATCGTGAAAACACTATTATTTTGAGTAAACCCAAGTCGTTCGCCGTTTTCCAAAAACACGGTTGATGCCACATCGTTGTCACCGACATCGACATTAATCGCTTTCGACTCTGGCCAATCAAACACGTGTAAGTACAGCGTCTGTCCATCCTTACTGGCCGAACAGTTCCCCCATTCTGGCGTCTTGGCCAAAGGACTGCGAACCGCACCAAAAATCGATTCACCGTTCACCTTCGACCACTTGCCGATCGCTTGATAAAGCCGAATGGCTTCGGGGTCGAGTTGACCGTCACCTCTGGGACCAACGTTCAACAAATAGTTTCCGCCGGCGCAAACGGTGTCAACGAAGCGGTGGATCAACTCCTTCTCCGAGTGATAATAGTGGTCTCCCTTCGTCTTAAAACCAAACGAAGAACTCACGCTGTCAGGTGATTCAACGTACAACGGAAGCTTCTGCGTCGGGACTTCCTTATCGCCAATCGACACGTAATCGTAATACGGCAAGTACTTAGCCTCAATTTTGCCTTTACCTCGATGGATGATTCGAGAGTTGATCAAACAATCAGGACGATGCTTCCGCACCATATTGCTAAACAGTTTGACTCGCTCCATGTTCATATCCGACGGCGTGTCAAACCAGATCAAGTCCAATTCGTAATTCTTCACTAGCTCTTCCACCTGCGGAAGGCTCTTTTTAGCAATGTAACGATCCATGTCTGGCTTAAAATCGTCCGCCAACTCGGGATGCAACTTCGTGCGAAGTCCATTGAACCGCGGATGTATAAACGGCGCATCAGGCTCATCCCAATCCTGTGCTTGAGAATAATAGACGCCGAACTTGAGCCCCACCTTGTGACAGGCTTCGCTTAGCTCCTTAATGATGTCTCGCTTGAAAGCCGAATGGTCGACGACGTTGTAGGCACTCACCATCGATTCAAAAAGGGCAAACCCATCATGGTGCTTAGACGTGATCACGACATAACGAGCCCCCGCGTCTTTGAAAACGCCGGCCCAGGCGTCTGCATCAAAGTCGACCGGATTGAACTTCGCTGCCACCTCGTGATATTCGTCCGCTGGAATCTTTCCAGATATCTGAATCCACTCTGAATAACGATGGCCAGAGCCCCGTTCCTTGTACTCGCCTTCAAGAGACGAATAGGCCCCGAAGTGAATGAACACCCCAAACTTCGCATCACGAAACCACTTGTCCAGTCGAGCGATCGAGTCTGGAGTTTGCTTCAAACCAGAATCAAAGCGATATCCAAACTCATGTTGTGGATTGGCAGCTTTTACTTTTTTCTTTTTGACAGGCTCTTGGGCATGCACGGACGCGACGATTCCGACCGTTGAAATCGTTAGCGCCGACACAACCAATGTTAAAACCAATGACTTAATCATTCTTCACAATCCAGAAAATTCTTGAGTGTAGACAAGCAAAAACCAGACGGCTCACGCTTACTAAAAATTGAAACAAAACCATACGCAAACAAAATTCGGAGCTCGTAAAATCTCGAATCCGTTAGCTATGCCACATCTATTTACCGTCCCAAGTCCAAACCTTGCCCGCCGCAACTTTTACTGAACGCGACACGCCTGAATAGCGAACCGTTACTGGCGTTCCGTTAAGCGAACGAATTTTGGCTGAATCTAGCTTACCATTTTTCCAAACAAGATCGATTTCAAAACCACCACGAGCCCGCAATCCTGTCACCGACCCTGTCCCCCAAACAGACGGCAACGCCGGCAACAAATCAATCCCGCCGTCATGACTCTGCAACAACATCTCAGCAATCGCTGCCGTGCCACCAAAGTTCCCATCGATTTGAAACGGAGGGTGCGTATCAAACAAGTTCGTCAACGTCATCTTGCCAAGCAAGTTCTGCAACAACTTGTACGCGCGGTCGCCGTTGTGAAAACGAGCCCAAAAATTAACCTTCCAGGCCATACTCCAGCCCCTGCCACCGTCACCCCGAGCCTCCAACGACTTCCGAGCCGCCTCGTACAACTTTGGCGTGCCATTTTTGGTAATCTGTTGTCCTGGATGAAGACCATACAAATGCGAAGTATGACGGTGCTTCGGATCGAACTCTTTGTAATCTTCGATCCACTCTTGCAGCCGGCCGCTTTTCTTACTGATCTGCAACGGCTGTAAATTCGCCAACGCCGTCTCGAGCTCGCTCCGGAACTCGGCATCGAATTCACCCGTCGGGTCAATCACTTGATTGGCTTCCAGCAGCGAAGTAAACAGATCGTGAATAATCTGAAGATCCATCGTCGCCGCATAAGTGAATTCAGTTTTGGTACCATCGGCTTTGATAAAATTATTTTCTGGCGAATGAGAAGGGTTCGTCACCAACCGCCCCGCTGCCGGGGTTCCTTCGGGGGCTTCTACCAAAAAGTCAAGCATGAACTCGGCTGCGCCCTTCATAATCGGGTAAGCACGGTCTTTCAAAAACACTTTATCGCCGTTGAATCGATAGTGCTCCATAAAATGCCGACTGGCCCAAGCGGCACCCATCGGCCAAACTCCCCACACGCCATCCGCTGGTGCCGTTTGACCAAACAAATCAGACAAGTGATGCAAGGTCCAACCATCCGCCCCGTAATGAACCTTGGCCGTCCTCTCGCCTGAAGGAACCAAGCTCTCGACATAATCAAAAAACGGCAAATGACATTCCGGCAGATTGCAAACCTCAGCCGGCCAATAATTCATCTGGAAGTTAATATTGAAATGGTAGTCACTGTTCCACGGAGCTTTATAATACTGCGACCACTTGCCTTGCAGGTTCGCTGGTAGGTGCCCCGCGCGTGAACTACAGATCAACATATACCGCCCGTACTGAAAGTACAAACTCTCAAACTGCGGATCGAAGGCTCCTCTTTTAACCAACTTTAATCGTTCATCCGTCGGCTTACTCACCGCGTCTGTGGTGCCTAAATCTAACTTCACTCGACTGAAAAGTTTCTGGTGACTCGCCACATGATCCGCTCGCAAAGCTTCCGCAGATTTGCCTTTGACCGCAGCGAAGTACTTTTCACATCGCTCTGTGGCGTCGCCCGAGATATCCGTTGAGCTGTTGTAGCTAGTCGCCCCAACAATCAACAGCATCACTTCGTCTGCAGCGGACACTTTTAGTTTGCCATCGATCGAAGAGACATTACCACCACGAACCACGGGACGAAGCTGAGCTTCATAAGTGACGCCGAGTTTACCAGTCAGAATGAGTCGATTCTCCGAAGCCGATGTCGTGGTCGCGTTATCGCGTGCAAATCGAGCAGTAAAGTTGATCTTACCAGGCTGACTTGCCTTCAAATGAACCACGATCGCCTGATCCGGTTCGCTAACAAAGACTTCTCTAACGTATTCGACTCCGTCAATGGAGTACTGAGTCCGATTGATGGCGGTCGTCAAATCTAAATCGCGGCGGTAGTCCGTTACCTTTTCCGTGTCTTCGAAATCCAAAAACAAGTCAGCCAGCGTTTGATAAGATTTGACCCTAAGTGGATTGCCCAGCATTTTCTCTTTAGCAATCCCGACCGCCTCTTCGTTCTTGCCCTCAAACATCAACTGCTGGACTTTGGGCAAAGCATCGAGCGCTTCGGGGTTGGTATAGTCCGTTGGCACACCATCCCAAACGGTTTCTTCATTCAACTGAATTCGCTCATTGTTCACGCCACCAAACACCATCGCAGCCAATCGGCCATTGCCTACCGGCAGCGCTTCGGTTTCCCACCTCATGGCGGGCTTGCGATACCAGAGCGTCAGCGGTTCTGTCGGCGCGGTAGCATCTTGTTCAAACGCCATGCCTGCTTGGGGATTGTTCGACTCGTCCACTTTGTGTCTTTGGACGCCGGCAGTCAAACCTCCTCCACTCAACAACCCAACAAACAAAACCGCCAAGAAAGCTCTAGACATCCTAAATCCAAAAAAGCCATTTCAAACTGCTGAACGACTAAACTAACTCCATCAAGAGAATTAGGTTCGCGTTACGAGTATATCGAATCGAATATCTCCATGCCACTCACGACGCATACTAAACCGCAGAACTGGTGGCCGCGAACACCAGCCAAAGAATCTACCGAATGCACCTCGCGCAATCAGTTGTTTAGAATATTGCTTTCGCCAATGCACCCATTCTTTTAGTACCTTAGCACGCAAAGCCGCACGGTGAGATTTACGAATATTTCTCGCCCCAAATGATCGTTAAACCCTGCCACTAAATTCCACGAACCGCCAAAAAGAAAGCCCGACTAGCATTAACTAATCGGGCGAACGTTATTTGTAATCTGCATCGAAGTCGATTGGCGACCGACTATTTCTTCTTACTCACAAGCGGCAATTTCACGCCCCAAACCGAACCTCGTATACTGTTCGCCTTTCTTGGTCCAAACTGCTTAAGAACTTTGCGTCCGTCCTCGGTAAGATTCACGTCGCGGTACTTTCCGCCGTGAGCTTTAGCGATAGCCTTAAACCTATCCGCAGCTTTTCCGTTCAAGTTCATCCCTAGCGCTTCCAATCTTGCTCCTTTGATCGGGTTCTGCACTAACCGCTTGTCTGAACCGTCATTAATTGCACCATCGCCCAGCAAATAAATAAGCTCAGGACTCAACTGCCTAGTCATTTCAAAAGCTTTACTTGCCTTCGTGAACAAGCAACATTCCACAGTGTTCAACCAATTTCCAAGACGTTTTTTGTTCTTATCTGTTGCGTATACATAGCCACCGGCTGTATCTGGAAAGAAAGTTCCATAAGCAGTATCACTATAAAAAATAACGTAAAACTTCTGTGACTCATCAAGGCTATTAACAGACTTCGCCAGTTCAACTAGTGCGGTCTCCATACGACCGTAACCGCGATGTGCCGGCTTTTTAGCCGTCATACTGTTTGAATTGTCAACGACATAGACGACCGTTTTCGCCTTCGGACCGCCGTTGGTAAACAATGAAGGTTTTCCACCGCTCATCAAAGCCTCACTCAACCCCGCAACGCTTCCGCCCAACTCCGTTTCCAACTCATTGCTCAGCTCACCAAAATCACTAAGCTTAGCAGCTTCAACGGCCGGCAGCTCGGCGGCTACCTCCGACAACAATTGAGAGTCTTCAGGATCATCCAGCAGTTCACTCGATGGATCAAATTCTTCGACTTCCAAGGCAGTCATGTCAAGCGGGACATCGATCATGTCGTCGAAATTTTCGCTGGGCTCCCCCGCTGTCAAAAAGATAGGTCCGTCATCGCTGATATGGCTGAGCGTGTAGAGCCCCAAGACAAGCAGCAGGACCAGATGAAAAATCATACTGAACAGCCAAGCACCCGACAACATCCGAATCCGTTCGAAGAAAGTTCCACCTTCTTCGAACTCTTCTTCCTCGTCAGCTTGGTTCGCCTCAGCCTGTTGAACCCGCTTCTTTTGAGGCGGCATTTTTTTGCTCGGCGGCGTTCGCGTCGGCTTTGCCTTTTCTACTGGCGACTTGGCCTGCTTGGGATCGACGCGCTGAGTGGTATCCGAGGGAAGCGTTGGGCTACTACTGCTCATATTATTTCCATTGAAAAATTCCTGTGCGTCTGCCCATTATGCGTCTAAAACGATAAAAAATCAAGGTCTCCAAGAGAGGCCACCGAGCACAAAACCCAGCAGAACAAGGCTACAGGAAACTCACGCTACCTAAATCAACCAACGATTCTGAGGGTCGCAACGATTCTAGCTCCCCCCACGATCAAAGACTGAAAGCAAACCGACTTTTCTTCCGCCACAAGCCCAATTGAAAATCGTCGATATCCACAGCCAAAAACGTGATGATGTGACACCATCCCCCCCAGACCGCCACGTCGGCGATCGCAACTACGCTCTCCAACCAACTGCTTTCACCGTGATTCAAACATGAACAACACCGCTTCAAAAAATCGCAACGTTTCCACCTGAAACTTGTCTGCCGACACCTTCAATGCGGCAACGAATCTGTGAATCAAAACGAGAGGAAAATCTCACTACCGGCATCAATTAACTTTGGCTCGCCAGCAACCGTTTGAACTGCGGTAAAAAAATTCGGTTGGCCCGCGCACGATGGCTGAGCATTGATTTTACCGCGTCACCAAGTTCGGCAAACGTATCGTGGTACTCGACCAACTCAAACAACGGATCGTAGCCAAAGCCACCTTCGCCGCGGGGCGACGTCAAAATCCGTCCGTAACATCGAGCCTGACAGCTGATGTGCACATGACCATCCGGATCAGACAATGCCATGTGCGAAGTATACCAAGCGGTCCGTTGATGTTCAGGCTCGCCTTCAAGTAGCATCAATAGCAACTGGTTATTGCTTTCATCAGTCGCATTTGGCCCTGAAAAACGAGCCGAATGAATCCCCGGATCGCCGCCGAGCACCGCAACACTCAGCCCGCTGTCCTCGCCCAAAACCCATTTGCCTAAATGCACAGCCTGCTCGACAGCCTTAAGTTCAGAATTGGCTTTGAAAGAGTCACCGGTTTCCTCAACTTCGATCGAGTTTTCAATTTCTTTCAGGCTACAAATTTGTACGTCGACGCCCTCCAACAACAACTTCATCTCTCGAAGTTTCTTGGCGTTATTGGTTCCTAATACTAATTCAAATGGCATGGTTAAAGCTTGGGTTCGGTTTGAGTGATTAAAAGGCAAGTCTCTAACAGGGATTAAGATTGGAAGGACTACCGCTTCGCCGGTCGGCAAGCCTTCAAATAATTCGGATGTTCTGCTTG